>CAMKMR010000286.1 GCA_946413945.1 uncultured Lachnospiraceae bacterium
CCACTTCAAAAGCTGAAGTCCTTACTATAAAGCCAGGATTATATGTCTTATGTTTTTCAATCATTTTAGCTAACTCTGCCTTATATAAGACTTCCTTTTTCTTATCATGCAGTTTCTTAGATACATTTATCTTTCCAGACCTGTTAACTACCAGATAAATACCTGTATATGAAATATCTGATGCAGCCTCAGCTTTTTTAGTCTTTATCTGACTTTTCTGTATCTGAACCAGAATTTCATCCCCAGGTCTTAATTCATATTTTTTCCCGTGTCTGATAAATAAATGCCTGCCATCATTTTCCTTTAGAGGATAATAGAGTCTGTCCTCAAGTCCTGCATCAATAAAAGCCGCACCTATACCTGGAACTAAATCTACAACTTTAGCAGAATATACATTTCCTAAAGTATCTTCCTTGGAAAAATAGTTGGCCTTGATAAGCTTTTTTTCTTCAAAAAGAAAGCCCATAAGCTTATCTTCATATTCAGTTAAAACATAAGTTGCTTGCATTATTAAAAGGCCTTTCCTGCAAAAAGTAAACTCTTATATTCCCCATCCTGATCAGTAAGATAGGTTTCCTGTCTTTCGATATCATAATAAAACCTGCTGATATCTTTTCCCAATTTAACGCTGATCGCATCAACTACAAGTTCCGGCTTAAGATTATTCTTGCTTCCTGCTTCAAGCATCATATAGATAGAATTATCTTCTCTTACTTCAAGTTTAATTATCGCCGGTCTTATATCAGTCATTAATTCTGATTTTTTTGTCTTTTTAACTATTTCAAACTTTTCAGCTGCCTCAAGTTCCTTAGTTGCATTAATTATAGCTTTAATATCAATGATTCCCTCCATTTTAGAGTTAAATCTGATAACATAATCTGACGTTGTAACAGCTGCCATTGAATTAAGGGCTGTATCATCAAGTATCACTGCATCAACCATCTTTAAAAACGGCGATCCAACAGCATTAAATCTATCCACCATATCTTTTGCAGTTGTTACAGACTCAAATTCAGCATCAAAATATTCACCTAAAGAAGTCATCATAAGAGGCATAGGAGCCGCAAAAGAAATGATCTGATGAGGGCTCATTCCATTTGTATAAGCTATATCTAGTCCCGCACGACGAATGCCTTTCTGGAAATATCTCATTACATCCAAATGACTTATGAATTTCAGAGGCCCTGTTTTTTCATATTTTACTCTAAGCTTCAAAACAAACACCTCCTCCAAATGAAGCTGCCCCACAGCCCTGACACTGCATACGGCAGTTAGGTGATGGAATAGCTTTCTTAGCCTTCAGCCATTCCTCTTTAAGGAATCTTTCACTTACTCCGGCATCGATCATGCTCCAAGGGAAAACTTCATCTATATCTCTTTCCCTGTAAATGTACCAGAGAGGATCCATTCCTTCCTTTTCAAAAGCGTCTCTATATCTATCCATTGAGAAAAATTCGGTCCAGGCATCATATATGCCTCCTGCCTTATACACATCATAGATTATCTTAGAAATCTTTCTGTCGCCTCTTGCATAAATACCTTCTATAAGAGAAATATCTTCATCATGATAAGAAAACCTTATCCTTCTGTTATTCTTCATTTTCTTTAATGTATCCTTAGCATGGTAGGCATGCTCTACGTAAGTTGCCCTGTCCAGCATCGGAGCCCACTGAAATGGTGTAAATGGCTTTGGCACAAAATATGAAGCACTGGCTGTGATCTGTATAGATCCCTGTCTTTCTTCCTTTGGAACCAGCTCAAAATAAAGCTCAGATATCTTCTCACAAAGTTCAGGGATACCTTCAACATCTTCTAATGTTTCAGTAGGAAGTCCCATCATAAAATAAAGTTTAACCTTATTCCAGCCGCCAATAAAAGCTTTGGAAGCACCATCTAAGATAACTTCCTCGCTAAGTCCTTTATTGATAACATTTCTAAGTCTCTGGGAACCTGCTTCCGCTGCAAATGTAAGAGAAACCTTCTTTACGTCCTGCACTTTTTTCATTACATCAAGAGCAAATGAATCTATCCTTAGAGATGGCAGTGAAATATTCACATGCTCTTTACTGCATTTTTCAAAAAGAAAATCCATAAGTTCAGGTAATGCCTGATAATCACTTGTAGAAAGAGAAGATAAAGAAATCTCTTCATAACCTGTATTCTTTAAAGCTTCAGTAGCATATCTTTTAACCAGCTCTACATTCTTTTGTCTTGTTGGTCTATATATCATTCCTGCCTGACAGAAACGACAGCCTCTGATACATCCACGCATAACTTCAAGAGTAACTCTGTCCTGAGTTGCTCTAAGATATGGAACTACCGGCTTTGTAGGATAAGAAACTTTGTTAAAATCAGTAACTATAACCTTTTTAACCTTTTCAGGTATATCATCATATAATCTTTTTATTTCTTTAATACAGCCGTCTTCCTTATACACAGGCTGATAAAGTGAAGGTACATAGATCCCTTCGATCTTAGCCGCCTCATGAAGGAACGTAGCGCGAGTCATTTTCGATTTTTTATATTCTTTATAGAGATCAAAAAGTTTTCCATAGCTCTGTTCTCCTTCTCCAATATAGAAGATATCGAAAAAGTCAGCTATAGGTTCAGGATTAAAGACACAAGGGCCTCCTCCTATTACGATAGGATCATCTTCTGTTCTATCTTTTGAATAAATGGCTATGCCTGAAAGATCTAAGACCTGAAGTATATTGGTATAACACATTTCATACTGGATAGTGATACCAAGAAAATCCATATCCTTAACAGGGCTCTGAGTCTCTAAAGTAAAAAGAGGAATATTTTTTTCTCTCATTATCTTGTCTAAGTCAGGCCATGGAGAATATACTCTTTCGCAATAAGTATCTTCTCTTTTATTAAACATATCATATAAGATCT
>CAMKMR010000287.1 GCA_946413945.1 uncultured Lachnospiraceae bacterium
ATAGATTATAACGGACTTATAGAGTGGGCACAGTATGTAGATAATTATTATGGTACACCAAGAAAATTCGTTGAAGATTCAATTGCAGAGGGAAAAGATGTTATCCTTGAGATTGAAGTTCAGGGAGCTATGAATATCAAGAAACAGTATCCTGATGCTATAATGATCTTTATAACAACAAAAGATATCCCAACCTTAAAAGAAAGACTCATAGGCAGGGGAACAGAAGCTGAAGAGATCGTAAATAAGCGCATGCATAGAGCGTATGAAGAATCAGAAATAATCGACAATTATGAATATATTGTTGTTAATGATGATTTAAATACTTGCATTGATGTGGTAAATTCGGTTATACTAGGCGAGAAATGTAAAAGAGAAAATAACACATTATTTATTGAAGAGATAAAAGATGAACTGAAAGCCTATTAGCTTTTAGTCTTATCCTGAAAGGAGATATATACATGATACATCCATCTTATAGTGACCTTATGCAGGTTGTTAACTCAGACGTTGAACCAGGCGAGCAGCCAGTAGTTCAGAGCCGTTATTCAATTGTGCTTGCAACAGCAAAGCGTGCAAGACAGATCATTGCCGGTGACGAACCATACATTGCAAATGCTGAGGGAATGAAGCCACTTTCTGCAGCAGTAGAAGAGCTTTATCAGGGTAAGGTAAAGATCGTTGGAGACGACGAAGACGCTGAATAATTAAGATAATATTAGTGACATTTATCAGGCGGACAGAAGTGTTCGCCTTTTGTCAGTTTTATAGGAAAGGGGGATTACTTTGGAATTATATGCAGATATCATCATTGATATCAGTCATGCAACTTTGGACAGGACATTCCAGTACAGGGTGCCTTATGAACTGAAAGAAAAAATAAGGATCGGATCCAGAGTAAAGGTCCCTTTCGGAACATCAAGATATGGCCGCTATGGTTATATAGTTGGTCTTGGAAATGTTCCTAAGATCGAAAAAGAAAAGATCAAAGATATAATGGCAGCACCGGATAAGGAACTTCCAGTAGAAAGCAGACTTATAGAATTAGCTGGCTGGATAAAGAATTATTACGGTGGGACCATGATAGCTGCGCTTAATACAGTGACTCCGGTTAAGCAAAAGGTTAGAAAAACTGCAGTTAGAAAAGAAATAAGGGATTACATAAGAAATCTTCTTAAAGTTGAAAATCTGAATGATGAGCAGAAAAATGCCATCATGACTATAACAGAGGATTTTAGAAATGGAGAGAGAAATACTTATCTTCTTAAGGGAGTTACAGGTTCAGGAAAAACAGAAGTTTATATTAATGCAGCTAAAGCGGTGATAGAAGCAGGAAAGCAGGTTATTGTACTGGTTCCGGAGATTGCCCTTACTTATCAGACAGTTGCAAGATTCAGCACAGTTTTTCATGACAGGATAGCAATCATCAATTCATCCCTTTCTAAGGGAGAAAAATATAGAGAATTTAAAAAGGCTGTTGATGGAGAAGTTGATGTTATCATCGGACCAAGATCAGCGCTTTTTGCACCGTTTGACAACTTAGGTCTTATCATTATAGACGAAGAGCATGATAATGCATATAAAAGTGAGACAACACCTAAATATCATGCAAGAGAGACTGCGATAGAAAGAGCAAGACTTGATAAGGCATCGGTGATACTTGGATCAGCAACACCTTCAGTACAGAGTTATTTTAAAGCCTGCAGCGGTGAATATAAGCTTCTTTGCTTAAATGAAAGAGCCAGTGGAGTTGAGATGCCAGAGGTTGAAGTAGTTGACCTAAGAGAAGAGTTGATGAAAGGAAATAAATCAATACTTTCAGAAGCCCTTTATAACAGGATGGACGAGGCATTTAAAAATGGACAGCAGGTCATGCTTTTCCTTAACAGAAGAGGATACAGAAGTTATGTGTCCTGCAGAAAATGCGGACACGTTATGAAATGTCCTAAGTGCGATGTTTCACTTTCGCTGCATAAGATTCCATATATGCCTAAGGGCAAGTTAGTATGTCATTACTGTAATCATACTGAAGCAGAGCCTCAGATTTGCCCTAATTGCGGATCTAAACTGATCGGAGGTTTTGGTACAGGAACTGAGGCTGTGGAAGAAGTTGTAAGAAGATTCTTTCCAGGCATAAGAACTCTTAGAATGGATAAGGATACAACTGCAAGAAAAGGCGCACATGGAGAGATAATAGAGGCATTTAACTCCGGAAAAGCAGACTGTCTTATCGGAACACAGATGATAGTTAAAGGCCATGATTTTAAAAAAGTTACTGTGGTCGGAGCGGTTCTTGCAGATTTAGGCTTATTTGATACAGATTACACATCAGCTGAAAAGACTTTTGATCTCTTATGTCAGGCGGCAGGAAGAGCAGGTCGTGATAAAATGAGAGGTCATGTAATAATACAGACTTATCAGCCGGAACATTATGCTATTGTTACTGCGGCTGAGCAAAATTATGAAAGCTTCTTTGATTATGAGATGGCTTATAGGAAAATGCTTAAATTTCCACCGGCGGCAGAACTTATGCAGATCCTTATGCTAAGTAAGAATGAAGAGAAACTGGGTGAGGAAGCTGACAAACTGGCAGATCTTATGAGAGAAGTAAGTGCCGTGTCCAATGAGAATGAGACTGATACAGGAGAAGCAAGTGTCGTGTCCAATGATACAGGAGAAGTAAGTAGATCTACTGATGAGAAAGAAGCGGATGCAGGAGAAATAGTAAAACAGTCCGATGAGAATGAGACGGATGTAGGAGAAGTGATCAAACAGTCCGATGAGATTAAGACAGATGTAGGAGAAAGAAATGATCAGACTTCAGGCGTTTTATCAATCATAGGACCAAGTGATGCAGGTATTGCTAAGATAAATGAG
>CAMKMR010000288.1 GCA_946413945.1 uncultured Lachnospiraceae bacterium
CATGTATACTTATCATCTCTTCCCTTATTGATAACCTTTGCATCCTCTAAGTACTTATTATATGAATCAACGATAGGCTTTGCATATTTACCATCGTTAAACTTGATATTCTTTAATTCAGTAGCGAATGTTGTATGACGGCAGTGATCTGACCAGTATGTATCAAGAACACGGATTTCAGTCATGCTAGGATCACGCTTTTCCTCTTCCTGGAAATACTTCTGGATCCACTTAAAATCTGCAAATGTCATTGCAAGACCAAGTGAGCTGTATAATTCATTTAAATCTGCCTCATTAAGTGAGCCAAATCCATCAAAAATCTTTACATCGGCTGGTTCTGGATAATCAGCAACAAGAGTCTCAGGAATAGTCTCATCTGTGATCCTTGAATCTACAGGGTTTACAACATAATCCATGATTGCTTTCTTATCTTCCTCTGTAAGCTGTCCTGAAATAACAAATGTTACCGCAGACTTGATAAGTGGTTCTGCCTCATCAGAAAGAAGCTTAACACACTGTTCTGCTGAATCAGCTCTCTGGTCAAACTGTCCTGGAAGATATTCTGTTGAAAATACGAAGTCTGTATCTTCTCCTGGAAATGCCCCTTCGTAAACATAGTCTACCGGTGGCTCAGAAAATACTGTTACTAAGGCCTTCTCATAAACCTCGTCTGAAAGATTCTCGATATCATATCTTACAAGACGTCTTACCTTAAGGTTCTTAAGTCCAAGATAATCATGGAACTCTTCCTTAAGCTCGTTCGCAAGTACGCGATAACTCTCTTTCTTCTCAACGTAAATTCTCCTTACATTGCTCATTACTTAAGTCCTCCTAGAATTATTAAAAACTGCAGTTATTAGCTGCAATAACTTAACACTATTTATACAACCTCTTGATAAACTTAAACACTGTCATATTCTGAGAAATCATAGGCTCATCCTGAACAAAGAATACAATCCCGTCTACCTGGGCAATGATCTCTGACTTTACCTTACCATCCATAGGATCTACAATATCAGCCAGTTTCTGACCACGATGCACTTCCTCATTAGCACCCACATAGCGGCGCAGAAAACCTGCATCGTCAGCCTTGATATCGATCATCTCATCTTCATTCATAACTTCGGAGATATAACCGCTTAAGTTATTATATCTGATGATACCCATTCTTGAAAGGAAACGAAGAACCGCTGAAACTGCAATCTCCGCATACTTCTGATTAAGATGTTCAGTACCACCTGAATAGATTGAAAATGCCTCTGTCCCTCTCTTTTTTAAATTATAATCAAGTGTTGCTTTATCATAAGGTCTTGGCTCACCTATAAGAACGTACTGAAGTCCAAACAGATTCGCCAGATTGATACACTCATTTCCAGTATGCATCATCCTTACATGAGGGATAAACATACCTGAAAGATAAAAACTCGGGAACTGTATACAATAGGGATAATCAGAAGCTGTATTAAGAATTTTATGTGCAATACGGCTGCTTGCTGTTCCCTTTGGATTTCCCGGAAATTCCTTACTAATATCTGAATCATCAGACAGCCAGAATTTGTGGTTAACATTCATGGCACTGTAATTAAGAGAAGGGATAACAAGAATCTGTTTCCCGTGCCTTATGTTTCCGCTTTCTTCAAGCTCTGCTAACTTTCTTGATAAAAGAGAGCATATATAAAGCTGCTGATATTCATTACCACGCATGGCTCCAACGATACAAGCTGCCTTGTCACCCTTGCCATACTTATAACCATATATTTTATAATCACCACGGAAAGCAGTGTTCATGGTGAAAAGTTCTTCTTTTAACATGAATTAAACGCCTCCCTAGTTATTACCATTCCCTGCAATTCTGCAAAGAAGTGAACCTTCTTCAATTACAGGATACTCACGCATAGCTGTGATAATTCCCGAATGCGGTGCTGTGATCAGTTCTTCTATGGAACCCGTAAGAACACTTACTATCTTACCTATCATATCTCCATATTTTACATATGAATGAGCTTCTACATTAGGAATAAATATACCACTTGATTCCGAATTGATAAATGTCATCTCGTCATCATAAATGATAAGAGGTTTGCCAGGTTCATTTACAGGTCCCTTCCAGATTCCCATATAGCTCATAAGGCTGAAAATGCCATCTACCAGCTGATTACAGTATTTCTGATCTATCTTATATGCATAGCTGCTTTCTGTAACACTGCTTGGAACTCCAAGTCTGTTTAATTCTCCGCAAAGAGAACCTGCATTTACCTGATTTGATGGGTGGATCCAGATCATATCAGTATTCAGCATCTTTGCATAAGGCATAACCTTATCTACTACATCATCATTCATTCTGATCTGAAGTATTTCATTAAGATACATATTACTGCCATGAACATCAAGGCAGAAATCTGCTCCTTTGATATCTTCCACTATGCAGTAAGCAGCATATTCACCCATAGCTCCGGCTGGTGAACCAGGAAAAAAATCATTCATTGCGATCTCTGAACCAGGGATCTCTCTTGTTTTTGCTTCAAGTCCCATAGGATTGAGACTTGGATAAATATCTACTATTCCTTTAAGGCAGTTAAAGTTTTCTTTAATACGCCTTATTATCTCATAACAAACAAACTGACCTTCAAGCTCATCTCCATATACCCCTGAGACTATGCATATCCTTCTCTCCTTACCAGTAGGATAATCCGGCATCAGCCTGTTCTTTTTAATCTTTAAAACTTCTCCAACGCTAAGATTAACAGAAGCCACAGTTTCTATCATGCTACATTCCTTTTTCTGTCAATTTTTTGAACCGTCCCAAAATGTTTCGCTTAGTGAAGCCTCACACGACTGAAGTCGCGTGCTTCCTATAAGTGTATTT
>CAMKMR010000289.1 GCA_946413945.1 uncultured Lachnospiraceae bacterium
GAGGCTCATCCATAAGGAATACCTTAGGATTACGAACGATAGCACGTCCCATAGCTACACGCTGTCTCTGACCACCTGATAAAGCCTTTGGCTTACGATCAAGAAGATGCTCAATTTCAAGGATCTTAGCAGCTTCATGAACCTGCTTATCAATCTTATCCTTTGCAACTTTTCTTAACTTGAGACCGAATGCCATATTATCATATACTGACATATGAGGATAAAGAGCATAGTTCTGGAAAACCATGGCAATATCTCTGTCCTTTGGTTCTACATCATTAACGAGCTTGTCACCGATCCATAACTCACCTGAGCTAATGTCCTCGAGACCAGCGATCATACGAAGTGTTGTTGACTTTCCACATCCTGATGGTCCAACGAAGATGATGAATTCCTTGTCTTCGATATCGAGACAGAAATCCTTAACAGCATTGAATCCATTAGGATAAATTTTATAAATGTTCTTAAGTGATAAACTAGACATTACTTATCTCCTCCTATAAGTGCCGCAAAGCGGCTAATGTGCTTTAATAACTATTGGTATAGTACGCCTTTTAATTCAAAGTCTCCATACCTTTATTGCATAAAAAGGCCTGAAAAGATTTGTTCAAAATCACCACTAACCCTTATGGCATATACCATTTCAACAAAAAAACGGGCTGGAAAGCCCGTTTTACCTGAGTTTCATTGTGAAAGATTAACCAAATTTACATAACATTGATATTATTCATAAAAAATGTATGTTCGTTTTGTTAACTTTTGACTTGAACTTAATATCTCCTTAACTTTTTATCATTCGCCTAGAATATTGTCCTTCGCCCCAATAACGATAACGGTTTGATCATCTGAAAGCACTATGTCAGTTTCTCCCTGATCAATCATTCCCTTAATCGCTTCTGAGTCATTAAACAATGCTTTTAGACTCTCGGCAGATCCATTTTTTGCATAAATTTTGGTATAAGGCATTTCTTCTTCATGGAAATAATTTCCTGCCTGCACATTAGTAAAGCCTTTCTTTTTAAGCTTTTCTGCCCATTCTCCTGCAAGGCCAGGTGTATCTGTCCCATTAAGAACCACTATAGGAACTCCTTCAAGGCCTTTTATAGCATCTTTTGCTCCATCATCTTCTGACTCAGAATCCCCTTCAGTTTTTGCTTCTGTTGTAGCTGTAAGAAGCTCATCCCTCTGATTATCACTTAAAACTGACGAATTTTTGTCAGATCCATTTCCTGCCTTAGACCTGCTGGCAATGATCTGTTTTGTAAGAACATAGCCAAGTCCGATTATAACCAGCGCAGCTATGATAACAAATGCTCTCAGCATCGTTCCAAAGAATATACCTGCAGCACTTTTTTTCTTCATTGATCAATTCCTCCATTGTCTAACTTTTAACATCATTTTTTAGATCCATGCCCCGTCAAATTTTAGAATTTCGCCTGTAAAATAATCGGGCATTTCATACATTTTATATATAGCCTTTGCGGCTTCGTCCGGGCTTGCCATTCTGCCATATGGCACCGAATATAGTACTTCTTCTTTTTCTTCATCTGTAAGATGAGAATTCATATCAGTATCTACAATCCCTAAAGCAATGGCATTAACCGCCACATGACTTGGCCCTAACTCCTTAGCAAGTGCCCTTGTAAATGAATCTACCGCGCCTTTTGTCGCACTATAAGCCACTTCGCATGAAGCCCCTACAAGTCCCCATACCGAAGATACATTTATGATCTTTCCTGACATTTTAGAGACCATATGTGGAAGCACCGCATGACAATAATTGAAAACAGAATTAAGATTGCTAGAGATTGTTTCATCCCACTCACTCTTACTCATATCCATCAAAAGACCTACATAAGAAATAGCAGCACAGTTTACAAGAAGATCTATAGTCATAGTCTTATGCAAAACTTCTTCTACCATATCCTGAACAAAGTTATAGTCTCCAACATCACCATTAAAACAGATAACATTTTTATTGACATTTATCTTTTCTATTTCTTCTACCAGAGGCCCAAAATCTGTATATCTGCCAACCAGACAGATATTGTCAAAGTCTTTATTCCTTGCACATTCAAGAGCAAAAGCTTTTCCTACTCCTCTTGAAGCCCCTGTGATAAGAACAGTTTTATTATTCATTAAAAAACCGCCTACTGATTTTAATCTTGAAATATTTTGATATTTTCCCAAAATGGTTTATATTATTCAAACCTCACATCACGCATGTTTAAGCATTAATTTGCAATCTCAAACCTCATATTGCCCATGTTTAAGCATTAATTTGCAATCTCAAACCTCATATTGCGCATGTTTAAATCTCAAACCTCACATCACTCTAGTTTATATTATTTTGCAAGTTCAAGCATCTTTGTGAGTGGAGCATTTGCCTTCTGTGAAAGTTCTTCAGGAAGTATCACTTCCGGCTCCATATTCTCAAGTCTGTTGATCAACTTATCTATAGTAACTTTCTTCATATTAGGGCAGAACTGCCTATGTCCTACTGAGTAGAATTTCTTCTCCGGATTCTTCTGGCCTAATTCATAGAAAACACCCATTTCTGTGCAGATGATGAATTTCTTTGCATCAGCTTTTGTTGCATAATCTATTATCTCGGAAGTTGATCCGATAAAATCAGATATTTCAAGCACATCAGAAGTACACTCCGGATGAGTAAGTACCTCTGCATCAGGGAATAGTTTTTTAGCCTCAAGCACATCCTCTTTTTTAATAGACTTATGAACATGGCAGAAGCCATCATTAAAGATAAAATGCTTCTCCGGAAGCTGCTGAGCTATATAATGTGCCAAATTATAATCTGGGATAAAATAAATATTCTTGTTTGGAAGATTCTTACAAACTTTTATC
>CAMKMR010000290.1 GCA_946413945.1 uncultured Lachnospiraceae bacterium
GAGCTCAATAAGGTGTTTATACAGCTCTTTGATCTGTGGTGTCTGATATTTAACAAGTTCTACTATCTTATCAACAGCAGGCACATGTGCCATAGCTGCATTCTGCATATAAAGATTGATCAGTTCTTCTGTTGTAGCTCCCTTTTCTTCCTTGTACTGAATAACCTTGTAAAGATTTTCCTTATCAAAGTCTTCGAATTTATTATCGAAAGCTTTTTCAAAGTATGTCATAGCCTTCTTCTCACCTGTGTAATCAGGTGCAGATTCCTGTCTCTCATAAATCTTACCAAGTTCATAAGCAGCCTGAACTGATCCAAGTCCAAGTGCTTCAAGGAAAGCTTTCTCAATTTCATACTGTGTTGAGATATAGAATACCTGGCTCTGCTTATAGAGAGCAACCTTAAGAGCTGTGGCACCTGAACCAGCCTGCACTGCCCTTTCCCACTTATCAACTGATGCCTGAAGATCTTCACCGTGAAGATTCTTGATATCATTGATATAAGCTTCTGCCTCTAAGATACCATTATTCTTTGCTTCTTCAAAATACTTGAGAGCCTTGATACCATCTCTCTTAGTACGAAGTATTCCGTAATAATAGAAACGTCCAAGATAGAAAGCAACTCTCTTATGTCCAAGTCTCTCAGCTGTTTCATACCAGGTAAGAGCCTTATCATATTCCTTCTGCTGCTGATCGTAAATGTTACCAACCAGGAATGCCAGATCTGGATCCTTTGTCGCTTCGAAAAGCTGCTGAGCATAACTTATAGTCTTCTCAATATCATAATATGGAGAATCCTGATCATAATAAAGATCGATAAGAAGGTATGAAGCCTTGATGCTTCCAAGTTTAAGAGCCTGCTTAGCAGCTGTCATGGCACCTTCGTAATCCTCAAGGTAATAGCAGTAAGTTGCTTCACTATAATACTGATTATCCTTACGGTTAAGGCTTGTATCAGAAACACGAGTTGGAGCAACAAATGCAAATGAGTTTGCAGTTTCGAAGATGATCTCTTCGTACTGTTCGATGATCTCCATTGTCGCACATATGAATCTCATACAGGCAAGTCTTCTGCCTTCATAGAATGCAAATGTAACTACGCCCTTATTCATACCCTTATGATAGAATGTTGTGCAGATACCATCAGCATAATCTGTGATATATGGCTTAAGAGTAAGTTCCTCTTCAAAAGCATCATTACAATATCTGAGATAATTCTCAAGAGTCTTCTTTGAATCTCTTGGGATAGAATCATAACTTACATATATCGCAAAATCCTTATAGGTGATACTTGGAGCATAATACTCTTCATCTGTTTCTTCATTGATTGTCTTAACCCAATCTTTTGGAAGTTTATGAATAAATCCATCAACCTGGTTATGAACATAAGTATACTGATACTGAAGCTTGGCAGGATCGATAGCATTATATCTAGGTTCCTTGCCCTTAGCTCTTCTCTTCTCAGCTTTATCAGTATAAAGTCTGTCCTTTTCTTCAAATTCAAGACTGTCTGTATGAGTTGATGCATATTCAACTCTGTCATAGGCTGCCTTAGCTTTTTCATCGCCCATGTCAGCCAATTTCTTATACCAGATCATAGCCTTATCAAGATCAACCGGAACAACAAATTCCGATTTGTTACCATACTGGTCGATCTTCGAAAGACCATTTTCATATATAGAACCCAGGTTCATATATGAAGCTTTGACTCCTCTGTCAGCAGCCTTTTCAAAAAGTGATATCGCCTTAGTGAAATTCTGAACATCCAGATACATCTTAGCAGTCTTATATGTCATATCTCCGTCATTTGTGAGATTGACAATCTTTTCATAATAGCTGGCTGCCTTTTCATAATCTCTATCAATTCTGGCATTACTATATGAACCTTTTTCATATAATTCAGCAAGAATCTTAAGAGCATCGATACTGATCTGTGTGTAAGTTGAATCTACAATACCTGTATCAACTACATTTTCCAGTGTTTCAACAGCTTCTTCCGAACTAGCATTATCCAGAAGGGTCATAGCTCTGTCAAACTGAAGTTCAACCTGGCTCTTTTTGGGACCTTTTTTTCCAAACATGTTAAAGATCGGAATTTTTTCTTTTAAACTACTGAAAAAACCCATATTTTATGTCCTCCGTTTTTTGCATACTTAGATACACATATTCTACCACAAGCGGTAGTTCTATGCAAAGATTTCGAACGTATAAAATAAGTTTTTTATGCAACTGAACCCATATATTTTACTAGTGCGTCAACAGCAGCAACTTCATCAGTTCCGTCAGCCTGGATCTCTATTTCCTCATCATTGCAAAGCGAAAGACTCATCATACCCATGATGCTCTTTGCATTTATCTTCTTAGTTCCTGAAACAAGATAGATTCTGCTCTCGTACTGGCTTGCTGTCTGTACGATTTCAGCAACCGGTCTAGCCTCAGAATAATTAGGTAATTGAACTTTGCATTTCTTTGTTGTCATTTTTTTATCTCTCCTTAATATATATTTAATATATAGTTCCTCAATTATCTAAGAGAATCAGCAATCTCACTGATCCTTCTTAACCTGTGATTAACCCCTGATTTTCCCAGAGGCGGAGACATAATATCCCCCAATTCCTTAAGAGAAAGCTCAGGATTTTCAAGCCGTACCATGGCAAGTTCCCTAAGTGCTGCTGGCAGACTTTTTAATCCTTTTTTTTCTTCTATAAGTTTAATATCATTGATCTGCTTCACTGATGCTTCAGTAATCTTACTGATATTTGCAGTTTCGCAGTTCACTTCCCTATTTATCGAATTCCTGATATCTTTATAAATTCTGATATTCTCCAGCTCCATGTAGGCATTAACCGCCCCAAGAAGCCCGA
>CAMKMR010000291.1 GCA_946413945.1 uncultured Lachnospiraceae bacterium
AAAATAGTGTTGAAAAGGGCACCGTTGCTACGGACTTGATGAAGCCAATAAATGTTTTTGGTGTTTATTTTTCTGAGGACATTGGAAATATCATCGCGCTAGTTTTTCAAAATATGCTTCCAATTATTATTATTGGCTCACTTATGATTAAGCTTCCGGCGATGGCGAATCCAAAAGATATTCCACTATTTGTTATTTCTGTTATCGAATCGTTTCTGATTAACTGGTTGGTGGCAGCGTTGTTTGGAATGATTGCTTTTACCGCTGTAAATATTGATGCGCTTATTCAGGTGAAGAAACATTTGTTAAGGCTGCTTTCAGGAAGCATTATTCCAATTTGGTTTTTCCCGGTGGGAGTGCAAAAGGTTTTAGAAGGACTTCCATTTGTGTATATATACCAGTTGCCACTTAGCATTTATATTGGCAAAGGCAGCAGTGTAGAATATTTATCGCAAATGCGAATTCAGTTTATCTGGCTCGTGGTTCTTTCAGTCGTTTTCTTTCTTGTGCAAAACAAGGTGACAAGAAAGGTAATGGTTCAAGGGGGATAGAATGATGAGATTTTTTAAAGAGCTGGGGCATTATCTAGATGTGACAGTTCATGTAATAAAAATGGCATTCATGACCATCATAGAGTATCCATCCAACATTGCGGGGTGGCTGATTTCAAATCCACTGCAGTTTATCATGGGATTTGCCATTATAAAATTTGTGGTTGAATCCTTTGGACAAATTAATGGATGGACATACGGTCAGTTGGCGTTTTTATATGGACTATCAGTCATTTCTCATGCACTTTCAATGATCTTTTTTGTGCAGGGATGGTTCATGGGGTATTTTGTTATTGAGGGGGAATTCGATCGATATCTGACGAGACCACTCGGGGTTTTGTATCAGTTCTTTTTTACCAACATTAACATCTTTGGTATAACCGATTTAATTCCTGGAATTTTAGTGTTTATATATGGATGCGTGAAATGTAATGTGGCAATCAGTCCACTATTTGTCATCCAAGTAATCATCATGCTGGTTGGCGCCACATTTATTAGAGGAGGCATATATATCCTGCTTGGAAGCACTAGCTTTCACACAAGAAGTGCCGTAGATTTCGGCCAGTATACTCAGGAAATCATGGATAAGACTACGATGTATCCACTTTCCATGTACCCAGAGAGCATGCAGTTTATCCTGACGTATCTTATTCCAATCGGCTGGGTAAGTTTTTATCCGGTGTCATCATTGCTTGGAGTGGAGGCAAAATTCTGTGGATTAGTTATTCCATTTGTAACATTGGCAGTTGGTTTTATTGTTATGCTGATTGCTGGAGCATATTTTAATTTTGGACTACGTAAATACGAAAGTGCAGGTAATTAAAATGATAGATGTAGAAAATCTTTGTAAAGATTATGTGCTAAAAAGTAAAGAGCCTGGCCTTAAGGGGGCAATGAAGGGGCTGGTTAAGCCTAATCATAAGATAATCCATGCAGTAAAGGATTTGTCATTTCATATTGATACAGGTGAGATCGTAGGATTTATAGGTCCTAATGGCGCGGGAAAAAGTACCACAATAAAGATGATGTCAGGAATCCTTACGCCAACGCAGGGACAGGTGTTGATTGACGGCCGTAATATTTCCAAGCACAGGAAAGAAGTGGTAAAGGATATAGGCGTTGTCTTTGGACAGAGGTCTCAGTTGAATTGGGATCTTCGTCTTGGAGAAAGCTTTGAGCTTTTGAAGCATATTTATCAGATTAACCAGAAGGAATATGATAAAACTCTTGATGAGCTAGACCAGATTCTTGGCATTAAGGAGCTTTTAGATAAGCCTGTTAGACAGATGTCTTTGGGCCAGAGAGTGAAAGGCGATTTAGTTGCGTCTATGATTCATTCACCTAAGGTTTTATTCCTTGATGAGCCTACCATTGGATTGGATGTTTCGGCAAAATATGCTTTGAGAAAATTCATTAAAGAGATTAACAAGGTGAGACACACAACAGTTATTCTAACCACCCATGATCTAGGTGACATTCAGGAACTATGTGAGCGACTTATAGTAATCAATAGCGGAGTGCTGATGGAGGATGGTAATCTGTCGGAAATCGTTGATAGAATAGCTCCTTACAAGACGCTTGTTGTGGAGTACTATGATGAGGTCGCGCCGGAGCATACCCGCTGTAAATTGATAGCGCAAGATGGTAATGTTGCTAAATATCGTTTCATGAAAAATGATGTTACCGCAGCGGAAATCATTGCTGATCTTTCAAAGGAAAAAACGATAAAGGACGTTTCCATTGAGGAAACAGGAATTGATGATATTATCAAGATTGTTTACGGGACGTAGAAGAAGAGACTCCTGCCGGATATTCCTTATGAGTGGAATAAGATTAGAAGTATGTATAGAAGGCTTCCGTCAGATGGCGGAAGTTTGTTGTATTAAGGCTCTTTTCTATGTGAAGAAGACATTAGAGAATAATTGGTCAAGAGATGTTCTTTTGAATTTCATTGATACTGATTTATTTGAGAGGCAAGGTAAGGCGGTTACTAATTTCGCATTGACACTGCCTGCAGAGCAAAGTGATCTTGCACAAGACATGACAAAAGATCCATATAGATTTGATTTCTTAACATTGAGAGAAAAGTATGATGAGAAAGAGCTTAAAGATGCGCTTATAAACAAGGCCGAGAAGTTCCTTATGGAACTTGGTACAGGCTTTGCATATATGGGTCGAGAAGTCAGGATTGAAGTAGGTGATACTGAGAAGTTTATTGATATGCTCTTTTACAACACCAAGCGACACTGCTATGTAGTTTTGGAAGTGAAAACGGGCAAGTTTGATTCTTCATATGCTGGACAGCTTG
>CAMKMR010000292.1 GCA_946413945.1 uncultured Lachnospiraceae bacterium
AATTATCTTTCAAGAAAGAGGGAGGTACAGCAGTAATGGCAAAAGAAAATACCGTTTCTACAGTAAGACAGTCAAAGCATGCAGGGCTCATGACTTTTATATTCTCTCTTATTTCTATCGCATGGCTTCTTCCAATGTTTGTTGTATTGCTTAATTCATTTAAGAGAAAGGCATACATTTTCAAGAATCCATATGGTATCAGTACAAAGAGCCTTAAAGATGGTTTTGATGTATGGAAAGCCGGAATAAAGAAAGTTATGGTTGGCATCCTTAATTACCAGAATGCCATAAAGAAAACAGATTTCTTTAAGGCTTTTGGATATTCCCTCTTTATCACAGTATTTTCTGTTTTACTTATCATCGTATGTACTTCTATGTGCGCTTGGTTTATAACCAGGGTTCATGGAAAAATCACATCAATGATATATTATCTATGTATATTTGCAATGGTAGTACCATTTCAGATGGTAATGTTTACTTTATCGAAATTTGCAAATATGTTACATCTGGGAAATCCTGTTGGTATCATCGTGGTTTACCTGGGATTTGGCGCAGGAACCTGTGTCTTTATGTTTACAGGTTTTGTTAAGGCAATCCCTATAGAAATTGAGGAAGCAGCTCTTATAGATGGATGCAACCCACTTCAGACATATTTTAAAGTTGTATTCCCAATGATGAAACCTACAACAATAACAGTTGCTATTTTACAGGCAATGTGGGTTTGGAACGATTATCTTCTTCCAAGCCTTGTGCTTAACATTAACAAATATAGGACAATACCTATTGCTATTCAGTTCCTTAAGCAGAGCCATGGCCAGCTTGACTGGGGGGCAATGATGGCGGCACTGGTTCTTGCTATCCTTCCAATCGTTATTTTCTATATCGTAGGTCAGAAATATATCATTGAAGGGGTTCTTACAGGAGCTGTAAAGGGTTAAAAGATTGATATTATTTTTATTCATTTAAAAGAAAGGCGGGAAATAGAAAAATGAGATCTAGCGGAATTCTTTTTCCAATATTTAGTCTGCCGTCTTCCTATGGAATTGGTTGCTTTTCAAAGGAGGCATATGAGTTTGTTGATTTTCTTAAGGAGGCTGGCCAGACATACTGGCAAATCCTTCCTTTAGGACCTACAGGTTATGGAGACTCTCCATATCAGAGTTTTTCGACTTTTGCAGGTAATCCATACTTTATCGATCTTCAGTGTCTGATCGATGAGGGACTTCTTTCAAAGAAAGAATGCGACGAGGCGGATTTTGGAAAAAATAAAGGCTCTATCGATTATTACAAACTTTATCTTAATAGATGGCCTTTGCTTAGAAAAGCTTATGACAGATATGATAAAGCGGGGGATCCGGAATTTAGAAAATTCCAGCAGGAACAGGGATACTGGCTTAGGGATTATTCTTTATTCATGGCAGTTAAAGACAGATTTAACGGCGTAGAATGGAGAAAATGGGCCGATGATATAAGATTCAGACATGCAAATGCTCTTGAGTATTATTACAAAGAGGAATATTTCAATATTGAATTTTATCAGTTTGTACAGTATTTATTCTTTAAACAGTGGTATAGATTAAAGAAGTATGCTAATGGGCAGGGAATAAAGATAATTGGTGATATTCCTATCTACGTATCCCCTGATTCATCTGATGCATGGGCTAATCCTGAACTTTTCCAGATGGATGAAACAGGAAATTTTTCAAGAGTTGCAGGTTGTCCGCCGGATGGTTTCTCAGCAGATGGCCAGCTTTGGGGTAATCCGCTTTACAGATGGGATTATCATAGACAGACGGGTTATGACTGGTGGGTAAAGAGAATCGCAGCATGCTATAATATGTATGATGGCGTAAGGATAGATCATTTCAGAGGCTTTGATGAATACTATTCAATTCCTGCAGGAGATAAGAATGCAGTGAATGGAATGTGGGTAAAAGGACCAGGAATAGAGCTCTTTAACACTATCAAGGCCAGACTTGGTAATGAAAAGATGATCATAGCTGAAGACTTGGGATATATGACAGACAGCGTGAGAAAACTGGTAGAAGACAGTGGTTATCCAGGAATGAAGGTAATTGAGTTTGCCTTCGATGAAAGAGATTCATCAGGACCAATTGCATATCTTCCTCATAATTATATCCAAAACTCTGCAGCTTATACCGGTACACATGATAATGAGACTCTTAAACAATGGCTGCAAGGAATTTCGGACAAGGAACTTACGGATGTTAAGAAATATCTTGGTATAAATTCAGATGATGCAGATCTGCTTATAGACGGGCTTATAAGGATCCTTGCTATGAGTGTGGCAAAATACTGTATCATTCCTATTCAGGATTATCTTAAGTTAGGAAAAGAGGCAAGGATCAATACTCCATCTACTCAGGGAGGTAACTGGCAGTGGAGGATACAGAAAAAGGATCTTAATAAGAAAAATGCCGCTTATATCCGTAGTTTTGCAGAGAATTATGGAAGACTTCCTGAAGAAAAAGTTGTTGAAAAAAAAGAAAAATAAAAGGAAATTCAGATTAGTTTAGTTTCCTTGACACTTTGCTTACCGGTAACGTATAATTGTTACCGGTAACGTTTTTTTACTGTAAATATGATGTTTAACTGGGTATGAAAATAGGTTATTAGAAATCTAAAAAAAGGAAAAATGGTATGGCATCTATCACGATAAAGGATGTAGCCCGTTTGAGCGGCTACAGCATTAGTACAGTATCAAGAGCACTTAATGATCACAGGGATATAAGTCCTGAGACTAAGGAAAAAATCCAGAGAGTCATCAGCGAGTATGGTTATATTCCTAATAACAGTGCCAGAAATTTAAAGAAAAAAGACTCAAA
>CAMKMR010000293.1 GCA_946413945.1 uncultured Lachnospiraceae bacterium
TTATCAAGAAGCACATACTGTCCTCTTCTTGGAGTTATATGAAGTTTCTTTTCTGAAAGCATGTTGTGGATCTCATCCGCATATACACCGGCAGCATTTACTACATAGCTGCATTCTAAAGAATCTTTAAGCTTCTTTATCTCTCCATTCTCCTTCTCAAGTTTAAGGACTGAAAGTTTAAAGCCCTTATCTAACTTTTCAATCTTTTTTACTTCTGTAAGAAATTTAAAATCAGTTCCATTTACTGCCGCATTTTCTGCAAATGCAACCGTCATAAGAAACGGATCTACTATTCCTCCTCTTGGGACAAGCAGTGCTGCTGTGATCTTATCTGAAAGATTAGGTTCTATCTCTCTTGCCTCGTCTCCTGTGATGATCCTTAAATCTTCAACCTTGTTTTCAAGGCCTCTTTCATAAAGATCTTTTAATTTGCCTTCATCCTCTTTATCAAAGCAGACAACCATAGATCCATTTTCCTTAAACGGAAAATCCAGAGTCTTATAAAGCTCATGGATCATACGGCTTCCTTCCACATTAAATCTAGCCTTATTTGTTCCCGGAACAGCATCATACCCCGCATGCACTATTCCGCTGTTTGCTTTAGAAGTTCCGCTACAAACATCTTCACATTTTTCAATCACTGTAACTTTAAGATCATATCTTGAAAGTTCTCTTGCAATGGCGCATCCGGTGACGCCAGCACCAATAACTGCCACGTCTGTTCTTTCCATAATTAGTCAAATGTCCTTTCTCTTATATCCTTATAATTCTTTTATATTTTTTAATCCTTTAGATTATTTATCCTTTAATCTTCTAGTCTTTTTAGTGTTTTATCCTTTAATCTTTAATACGTTTTAGTGTTTTGGTTCTTTCATAATAAAACATATACTGTTGAAGAACGCCTGCAAAACCAGGATATCTGTCTTCATCAAAATGTCCATTATAGTACTTATCCTCTATCCTCTTTATCCACACATCTCTGGGAAATGCCTCTAACCTGTGGAAACCAAACAGGCTGGTACAATTAGCCACTTTTATCCCTACCCCAGGCAGACTCATAAGTTTTGAGATAAGTTCTTCGCTCGTCAATTTATCAGATTCAAGTTTACAAAGATCAAATTTCCCGGAATTTATCATTTCCACGCTTTTAAATATATAGGATGCTCTATAGCCTAAAGAACATTTTGAAAGTTCCTCAAAGTCCGCCATACTTAGTTCTTTCACTGAAGGAAATGAATAATCCCCACCGATATCATGTCCAAAAGCTCTGCTTAGTTTCTCAACACTGACCTTTATCGCAGGAATATTTTTTCTCTGAGATATGATAAAACTGATAAGCGTTTCAAATGGATCTTGCCTTAATATCCTCATCCCATAACCATACTGAGCTGCCTTAGTGAGATACTCATCTTCTTTATCTATGCTGTTAATAAACTTTGTATAATCTGTATCAAGATCAAAATAAGACTTCCAAAAGCTCTCATACTCATCTTTACTGCAAGAAAACTCGTATGTATGATCTTTAATAACCGCTTCTTTATCGAAAGCTGCTATTTTTTCGGCATCCATATTTCTTTCATCATCTGATCCCACTTTTCTTTCTGTATATGTATCGTACTCATCATATACATTTCTTTCTGCATTTAAATCATTCTGATCACCTTCCTGTAGATCATCGATTTCAGTTACAAAAAGCATTTTTTCTCCTGCCAGAACCTGCCAGCAGCCTTCATAAATTTCATTCAGTCTGAAACACTGGCCTGATTCAGCAATCTTTCTTATGTCAAAATTTTTTTCTCTTACTATCATTTCATTACTCTTATCTTTTATTACTCTTTCTCCAGATTTTCCTCTCTTCTGCCTCTTTTATAAGTTTGTCCCTGAATGCAGGATGAGCTATGGAAATAAGCTTCTCTGCTCTTTCCCAGGTGGACATTCCTTCAAGATTAACAACCCCGTATTCAGTAGCTATAAAATACACCTGACTTCTTGGAGATGTGATTATATCCCCATTAAACTGAGGCATAACCCTTGAATGAGGCAGGCCTTCTTTATCCATATAAAGAGAACTCATACATATAAAAGCCTTTCCTCCATGTGATTGAGAAGCACCTGTTAAAAAATCCAATTGCCCTCCGGTTCCGCTTATCTGCCTTGAACCGGATGTTTCAGCTGCTACCTGACCATAAAGATCAACTGATACACAGCTGTTTATTGAAACCATATTGTCAATCTTTGCAATAACTTCAGGGCTATTTACATATTCCAACGGATATGCCGCAATTCCCGGATTATCATCCAGCCAGTCATAAAGTTCCCTAGAACCCATGGCGCATCCAAATACTCCCTTCCCCTTATCTATTGCCTTCTTTTTATTTGTCAGTTTTCCAGACATATGAAGTTTTAAATAAGCATCCGAACAAAGTTCCGTATGCATGCCAAGATCTTTAAGATCTGACTCAGCAATAAGTTCTCCAACTGCATTCGGCATGCTTCCAATTCCCAGCTGAAGAGTAGCCCCATCAACTATATATGGAATAATATGTCCGGCTATCTTTTTATCAATTTCTGTCGGTTCAGCAGGTCTAAAATCTGCTAATTCATCATGATGACCTTCAACAATATAATCCACCTCAGAAATATGGATACTTTCATCATATCCACCCCTTACCTTTGGCAGATGTTCGTTGATTTCAACTATAACAATATCTGCAGTTCTTGCTATAGGCGCCGCCACTCCGGTATTACCGGAAAAGTTAAAATAGCCGTGCTTATCCATAGGACTTACAGCTACCATCACAACATTAACCTTCAGGAAGAATTCATAATAAGCTGCGTTATTA
>CAMKMR010000294.1 GCA_946413945.1 uncultured Lachnospiraceae bacterium
TGCTGAATGACCATGAGCTGTATCGATAACAACTGCATCAACATGTGACTTAACAAGCTCATCAATACGATCAGTAACATCTGCTGTTACACCAACTGCTGCAGCGCAGAGGAGTCTACCCTGTGAATCCTTAGCAGCCTGTGGGTACTTGATAGCTTTTTCTATATCTTTAATTGTAATAAGACCTCTTAAGAAACCGTTCTCATCAACGATAGGAAGCTTTTCCTTACGTGCTCTTCCAAGGATCTCCTTAGCTTCTGTAAGTGTAACACCTTCCTTAGCAGTGATAAGGCCATCACTTGTCATAACGTCTCTTATAAACTTTGAATAATCTGTTTCAAACTTAAGATCACGATTTGTGATGATACCAACAAGCTTTCCATCCTTTTCAACGATAGGAACGCCTGAGATACGGAACTTAGCCATAAGATCATCAGCGTCTTTTAATGTTTTATCTGCTGTAAGTGAAAATGGATCTGAGATAACACCATTCTCAGAACGCTTAACCATATCAACCTCTTCAGCCTGAGCTTCAATACTCATATTCTTGTGAATTACACCGATACCGCCCTGTCTGGCCATCGCAATAGCCATTCTGTGCTCAGTAACTGTATCCATACCGGCACTCATGAGTGGAATATTAAGTTCAATAGTCTTAGTTAAGTGTGTTCTTAAGTCTACCTGATTAGGTATAACTTCTGAATAACCTGGGACAAGCAGAACGTCATCAAATGTTATTCCTTCGCCAATAATCTTGCTCATTCTTATTTCCTCTTTCCTTGTAAATATATTGTAAGATTCTAAAATCTTTCGTTATATGTTAACAGCCATAATTACTAGTGTCAACAGAGAAATTCCCTGCCAAAAGCAGTAATTTTTTGGCAATAATTATAACCTTAAAAAATCCTCCAAAAATTTTAAAGCCATTTTGGTTTTTAAAGAAAAATTATTTTGCATTTGATTCATAATAAAGCCTATCTGTTCGGCTAAGTTCATGATCATCTTTATCAATCTGTCCAACTACGATCTGACAATCATTTTCAGGTTCCTCAGTAAGACTGACATGAAGGGTATTTATATTAATATAATCTGTCGTATACCTCTTATCATCGATAATAACAGTTGAGAAACGTGTAAAATTATCACCCTTAACAATCAAACCTTTACCTTCTTCATATTCAGCACTATCTATAGTGATCCTATATTTAGGAAGGCCCAGAGTCATATCTTTTCTCTCATATTCATTCAGATATTTATATATATATCTGTCCCCGTAAAGCATATCATACTGCAGGAACTGCATAGCATAATCATATTCACTTGTATCATTTGGATCATAAAGTTTCTCATGAATAAGTTCTGCTACACCTTTTCTTTCACCGAGCACTGAAAGCAGGTAATCAGGAAATTCATATGCCACAAGATCCCTATCTTCTACTGTATCTTCAATGCCCAGATTATTTACCATTACATATTCCGTCTGATCCTCGTCAGCAACAACTATTTCATTCTCTGAAAAAGTAAGCGCAGGAATATGATCCCCATATAAAACAAGAACATATGGCTTTCCTCTGTCATCAAGAGCCTTCTTTAACTTAGCTATAGTCTGGTCCATTTCATAAGTCTGATTTACAAAATAACCAAACTGATAAGTAAGCTCCTGATCCTCATCATCCCTTGTGACCTTTACATATTCCTTAGTTTTAAGTTCATCTTTTGGATATCTTCCATGCCCCTGAACAGATACAGCAAAGATAAAATCTTTTCTTCTTGATGACTCAAGGGTCTTCATTATCTCAGAAACAAGGACAGAATCCTTTGCCCAGCCTGTCTCTGTATATTCAGGATTTATCATATACTCAAGAGATGTAAATGAATCAAAACCCATATTGGCATATGTATAATCTCTCGAATAAAACTTAGCTTTATTATTATGCATAGCATGAGTCTCATAACCATAAGAACTAAAAAGCTGGGCAAGACTTTCAACAGGTGTCTCTGTAAGAATAGTCTTATAAGGATACTCTCCTGCCCCAAATATCTTTGATTTCATACCAGTAAGCATTTCAAATTCAGTATTAGCAGTACCAGAACCAACCGCAGGCACTGTTAAATAGCCCGATGGGTATTCTTCTTTATATTTATTAAAATTTGCGATTGGATCAATGTCAGTATGTATATCAGAAGTTCTGCTCACATCAAAAAATGATTCCAGCTGAATGATGATAACATCAGGTCTTCCATACTTTTGATTTTCTGATATATCTGCTAATACTGCACTATATAATTCATCCGCATTTCTCTCATTATAGCCATCCGGTTTGGCCACACCATTATCTATAATCGAATTAGTAAAGCAATATACAAATCCATAATCCTTATATGCAGATGGCAGATTTGCAAATGCATCTGAGATAAGGTTGGTCTTTACTCCAATGATAGTAAGCACATAGATTGCAGTTAATGAAACGAGGCAAACTATCACGTTTGGAAGAAAATGAATATGCCCCTTCTTTACTTTTGGTATCTTGATAAAAGCAATAACGATAAGTATTACAACAACTCCAATACCAACAAAAAGAAGTATCTGCTGGGCTAAATTAAAATAAATATCCAGCATACTAAACACATCCGAAACCATCAGCAGGTCTATAGCTGAAAATGGCGTTATACGATATCCCAGAACCACAAAATTAGTGATACCCGCTGTAAGCCATAGAACAGTTACAAGAGCAAAAATAAATGCTCTCTTTCTAAATAGCAAAGCTACCGTAAGTGTAAAGAATACGATAAGTATATTATATAAAAAAACCAGGGGTGAATTG
>CAMKMR010000295.1 GCA_946413945.1 uncultured Lachnospiraceae bacterium
GCTTGTTTTGAAGGCAGTGACTATTTATCCCCTAATAATACATACATTTTTCTCGTTAGAAAAACCAACTGCGCTGTAGCTTACTCCCAGCTTATCATCAATTTCGGTAATCCTAAGACCTGTTTCTTCTCTTAGTTCTCTAGCTGCTGCAATATCCGGTGACTCACCTTCTTCTAAAAGACCGGCAGGGAAACTATAAACCCAGTCCCCACAAGCCATTCTATATTCTTTATTAAGAAGGATCTTTGACTCATCAGGACTTGTCATTATAAGAACAACCGAATCAGCATTCTTAGCTTTCAACTTTTCCAGTGAATCAATATCATTGTCACGACTTATCATCTCATATATCTTATCCTGTCCATCAACAGTTTTATAAGCTAAGTCGTATCTTGTAATAAATTTTCCTTCTTCTTTCTTTTCAATATTAACAAGTTTCATACTATCATTGCCTTTCAAAATTATTTTTCATCAGTTGCATCTCCATCTGATGCCAGCGAAACAGTATCCATATTCCCTTCATTCTTAGGAAGGAAGATACACTGTATAAAATCCTTGTCACGAGCGATATATTCTCTGATATCTCTCATAAACTGTCCCTTATAATTATCGCCCTCTGATGCTGTTCCGTACGCAGTCATACCTAAAGCATCTGCTATATAAAGCGCTCTAAAAAGATGATATTTCTGTGTTACGATAAAGACTTTTTTCACTCCAAACTTGTATCTTGCTCTGTAAACAGATGCATAAGTTGAATAGCCTTCGTGATCAACAAATATATCTGATGATGGTATACCTGCATCAACAAGATAATTTTTCATAACTTCAACTTCGTTATAATAATCTGAATGATCACCACTTACAATAATTTTGCTTTTTTTCGCCTGGTAAAGCTCAACAGTTTTTCTTAATCTGTCTTCTAACATTGGACTAGGTTTCATGTTGCTATATACACTACAACCTAAAACAAGTATTGCATCACAATCCTCATTTTCAAGTTCTTCAACAGTTTTAATATGTCTTTTTTCTGTAAAGTAAAAAAAGCCATTCAAAAAAATGGTCCCCACCACGAAAAATCCCAAGACTATAAGCAGGAACTTAATCAATACTTTAAAAAATTTCATAATTAATTTTCTCTATCTATCTGTTTTCGTATTGCTTCCATCTCATTATCAAGTCCAGCTAAGATATCAGCACATTTTTTTAATCTTAAAGCATAATCATCAGGACATTTGATTTCTTTTTTATACTTAAGTTTATGATCAACACTTGCCCAAAAATCCATAGCAATAGTTCTAAACTGAACTTCTACTTTCATATGCTTTTTTCCTTCTGCAAGGAAAATAGGTATATCTAAAAGAATGTGCAGGCTTCTGTAGCCATTGTCTTTAGGATTGACTATATAATCCTTACGTGAAAGAAGTAACACATCATCCTGCTCAACAATTAGTTCAGCAAGTCTGTATAAATCTTCTTTAAATGAACATACTACTCTTATACCTGCTATATCAGTTATATCCCTCTCCATATTTTCAACTGTGAGAGGGATATTTCTCTTTATCATCTTTTCTACTATACTGACCGGATTCTTAAGTCTGGTCTCAATAGACTCAAACGGATTTCTGTCATACTGAAGCGAAAATTCTTCGTTTAAAACTTTCAGCTTAGTTTCAATCTCCATTATGGCACATCTATACATAGCCATACAATGGGCAAATTCATTTGTTCTAGTAAAATTCTTTGCTATATTTTTTATCTCTTCAAGAGAGATATTATTCAATTCTTCCACTTATTACCTCAATTATTAGATAGTTCGGAAATTTCTGTTCCTGTACTCCTTAGGAGTTAAACCAGTTACCTTTTTGAAAACACTGATGAAATAGCTATGAGATGAAAATCCCATATCTGTTGCTATCTCAATACTTGTTTTATCCGAATATCTAAGCAGGCTCTTTGCCTCTTCTATTTTTTTATTTCTTATGTACTCACTGATTGAGAGCCCCATCTCTTTCTTAAATAATTTAGAAAGATATGTCTCATTTAGTTTAACATGATCAGCGAGTTCTGTCACAGATACATTATCATGAAGATGTGCACTGATATAATCAACACAGAGAACTATCTGTTTTGAATGTACTTTAACTTTATTGATCTCTGCCATTGCTTTGGCATACTGATAGATCATCTCATCCTGAACTCTTAGGATATCATCGATATTCTTCATTCTATCAGCCTTATTAATGAAGATATCACTCATTTTATATGCTATGTCCTGCTCAAGTCCATAATTAATACATACTCTGGAAATCATCGTTACCATAGCAACAAAATGATACATCGTGTTATGCAAAGGATTTTCAGAAAGCACCCCTCGCTCCTTAGCATTTGAAGCAGGCTTACCCTTTCTGTATTCTTCGATTGCGTCAATCTTTCCAGCTCCGATCAAGTTATAGAGTCCCATCTCCCCCTCAAATGTCGGATGCTTAACCTCGCTTTCTCTTTCTAAGAAGAGATTCTTTGTAAGTTCATCTCTGATATCTGACATAATGTTACCCCCTATATTATTCTCCTAGTACATTCTAATTTTACTTCAAAATGAATAATTTCGCCACAAAAATTTGATATATTTTACTAAATAATTATATAATTCGATTTTGAGATGTTATATTATAATTGCAACAAGGGATGCAAATCCTTAATGAATTAGCCCCCTGTTAAAGAAGGTTCCCTAAATCTTCTTTAATCATATAAATACTTTTAACCTTCACTAATGTATAAGGCAGAGCACGATCGTGTCTCTGCCTTATATCCTTTTATGGAC
>CAMKMR010000296.1 GCA_946413945.1 uncultured Lachnospiraceae bacterium
GATTGCTAAGATCGTTAGCGGTGTTGCTGAGGGTTGCGTTCAGTCAGATGCAGCACTTATCGGTGGTGAAACAGCAGAAATGCCTGGTTTCTACCCTGTTGATGAATATGACCTTGCTGGTTTTGCAGTTGGTGTAGTTGATCAGAAGGATCTTATTACAGGAGCAAATATCAAGAATGGTGATGTTCTTGTAGGTATTGCTTCAAGCGGTGTTCATTCAAATGGTTTCTCTCTCGTAAGAAAGATCTTTGATATGTCAGAGAAGTCACTTAACAGATATTATCCTGACCTTGGCAGAACACTTGGGGAGACTCTTATTGAGCCAACTAAGATCTATGTTAAGGCTATGAGAAGCGTAAAAGAAAATGGTGTTGTGATAAAAGGAGCAAGCCATGTTACAGGCGGTGGATTCTATGAAAATATTCCTAGAATGCTTCCAGATGGCATTGCTGCAAAGATCAACAAGAATTCATATGAAGTACCTCCTATCTTTAAGTTAATGGCTGCTGAAGGTAAGGTTGAAGAGCATGTAATGTACAATACTTATAATATGGGTATTGGTATGGTACTTGCTGTTGACGCTGCTGATGCAGATAAGACAGTTGCAGCACTTAAGGCAGCTAACGAAAATGCTTACATCCTTGGTGAAGCTGTAACAGGTGAAAAGGGAGTAATCTTATGCTAAGAGTTCTTGTCCTTGTTTCTGGTGGAGGAACAAATCTTCAGGCTATCATTGATGCAGTTAATTCAGGTACGATCACTAACACAGAGATAGTCGGTGTTATCAGTAACAATAAGAATGCTTTTGCTCTTGAAAGAGCTGCAAAGGCTGGCATTAAAGCAGAAGCACTTTCACCTAAGGATTTTGAAACTAGAGATGAATTTAATTCTGCCTTCTTAGAGAAGGTAGATTCATATCAGCCTGATCTTATTGTCTTAGCAGGATTCCTTGTAGTTATCCCGGCTATGATGATCGATAAGTATGAGAATAAGATAATCAATATCCATCCTTCACTTATCCCTTCATTCTGTGGAACAGGTTTCTATGGACTTAAGGTGCATGAGGCAGCGCTTAAGAGAGGTGTAAAGATCTCAGGTGCAACTGTTCATTTTGTAGATAAGGGAACAGATACTGGTCCTATCATATTACAGAAGGCTGTAGAAGTACTTGAAGGAGATACTCCTGAGATACTTCAGAGGAGGATCATGGAGAATGCTGAATGGAAGATACTTCCACAGGCTATCGATATGATCGCAAATGGAAAAGTTAAATAATTAAATTATTTTTGGGTGCCCGGATTTTCTGGACACCCATAGTTTGTAAAAAGGAGAGAATAGTTCGATGAAGGTTTTAATAGTCGGTGGTGGCGGAAGAGAACATGCTATAACATGGGCAGTAGCAAAGAGCAAAAGAGTTGATAAGATCTATGCTGCACCAGGAAATGCAGGCATTGCTGAATTAGCTGAGTGTGTTGATATTTCTGTAATGGATAAAGAAAACTTAGTAAAGTTCGCTAAGGAAAATGACATTGATTTTGTTATTGTTGGACCTGATGATCCTCTTGCAGCAGGCGTTGCAGATGCTTTCCTTGATGCAGGAATAAAGACATTCGGACCAAGAAAAAATGCAGCTATAATTGAAGCTTCTAAGGCTTTCTCTAAAGACCTTATGAAGAAATACGATATCCCATCTGCAGCTTATGAAGTATTTGATAATGCCGAGGAAGCTATGGAATATGTTAAGACATGCAAGATTCCTGTTGTTCTTAAGGCAGACGGACTTGCTCTTGGTAAAGGAGTCCTTATCTGCATGACAAGAGAAGAAGCTCTTGCTGGTGTTGAAGAACTTATGGTAGATAAGAAGTTCGGTGCAGCAGGTAATAAGATAGTTATTGAAGAATTTATGACAGGTAGAGAAGTATCAGTTCTCTGTTTCTCAGATGGTAAGACAATTCTTCCTATGACTTCAGCTCAGGATCATAAGAGAGCAGGAGATAATGATACAGGACTTAATACTGGAGGGATGGGAACATTTTCACCTAGCCCATTCTATACAAAGGAAGTTGATGAATTCTGCAAGGCTAATGTTTATCAGAAGACTATTGATGCTATGCGTGCAGAAGGAAGAGAGTTTAAGGGCGTTCTTTTCTGCGGACTTATGCTTACAGCTGATGGACCAAAGGTTCTTGAGTTTAACGCAAGATTTGGTGATCCAGAGACACAGGTTGTCCTTCCTAGAATGAAAAATGATATCATTGACGTTATGGAAGCTTGTGCAGATGGTACTCTCGATAAGATCAATCTTTTATTTGAAGATAATGCAGCAGTATGTGTAATGCTGGCATCAGATGGATATCCTTTAGAGTATAAGAAGGGCTTTGTTATTAAAGGTCTTGAAAACTTTAAGGGTAAAGATGATTATTTTGCTTTCCATTCAGGAAGTAAATTTAATGAAGAAGGTCAAGTTGTTACAAATGGTGGCCGTGTGCTCGGTGTAACAGCTATTGGTAAAGACCTTTTTGAAGCAAGAGCAAATGCTTATAAGGCAACAGAATTAATAGATTTTGAAAACAAATATATGCGTCATGATATTGGTAAGGCAATAGATGAGCAGTAAAAAAGTGAGGAATCATTTTTGAAGATGAATTATTCAAAGGCAGCAACAGAAGCTTTAAAGGTTGCTGAGAAATTTGCAAAAGACTTAAAAGACAGCTTTATAGGTAGTCAGCATATTCTTTATGGACTTTTGGCTATTGATAAGGGAACAGCGGCAAGCATCCTGAAAAATTATGGTATTAAACTGGAGGTTTTAA
>CAMKMR010000297.1 GCA_946413945.1 uncultured Lachnospiraceae bacterium
ATGCGACAACCCTTTTCCTTGCTGTTATTTCTAAATTGGAAGTGTTCGAATTAATCTGATGAGGTGCGATGGCGACAGATTGTTTTGCCGCACGCTCTCATTTTGATGTTTTCGCGTTTAGCGTGCCGGGTTTGCACGCTGCGAAAATATCAACGTAGGATTTGCGAATTGGTCAAATGCTCCGAAGCATAAACTCATAATTTATAAATTGTTCAGGTCTCGCAAATCCGAGCCCGTGCGTGCGGCAGAATTATCTGCCGACATCACACCGGACTAGAATAGTATCTATATCCTTAGATTTCCGTAAACTTTTTGATATTGGAAGCGTTTGCGTACTTTGTACGGTGACCATCTGCCTGTACTACAAGTGTAGGCGCTGCCATAATACCCCATTCCTTTGCGAGCTCGGGATTTTCCTCTGCATCAATGATGGTGTACTCCTTGCCGTCAAGGTACTCTTTTGCAAGTCTGCAGTTAGGACAGGTCTTTGTGGTGAAGAGATATAATCCATCACCGGTAAGCTCCTTAGCCTTAGCCTCCATAGCTGCCTCTACCTTTTCCATATCCATGGGCTCGGTGTTCTTGTCAAGGTCTACTGCGATATCATCTGTATTGTAACTGCAGCAGCCTGCACCAAGTGAAAATCTGGTAGACTTTTCTAATGTATATTCAGTCCTGTTCTTGTACTCCTGTGACTTTCCTGCATTCCAGTTCTGTACAGGTCTGTAGTAGCCTGTAATTCTTGAATAAACCTCTGCATCCTCACCACAGATAGGGCACTTGAACTGCTCGCCTGTAAGATATCCGTGATTCTTGCAGATAGAATATGTAGGAGACATTGTATAGTAAGGAAGCTTGTAGTTCTCAGCGATGGTGCGGACAAGCTTAGCTGCCGACTGCCATGAGGGAAGCTTCTCGCCAATAAATGCATGGAATACAGTACCGGAGGTATATAATGTCTGAAGCTTATCCTGAATATCAAGTGCTGCGAAGATGTCCTCTGTAAACTCAACAGGCAGATGTGAGCTGTTGGTGTAGTAAGGTGTATCTCCCTTTGCGCCTGCTGTCCTGATATCGGGCCAACGCTTTCTGTCGTGCTTTGCAAGACGATAGCTGGTGCTCTCTGCTGGAGTAGCCTCTAAGTTGTAGAGATCTCCGTACTCTTCCTGGTAGTCAGAAAGTCTTTCTCTCATGTGGTTAAGAACATCTACTGTGAAGTCCTGAGTCTTCTTGTCTGTGAGGTCCTTGCCAAGCCAACGTGCATTCAGACCTACTTCGTTCATACCAACTAAGCCGATGGTTGAGAAGTGGTTTGCAAATGTGCCGAGGTATCTCTTGGTGTAAGGATAAAGTCCCTCGTCAAGAAGCTTGGTGATGATCTGTCTCTTTACCTTAAGTGAACGAGCTGCAAGATCCATCATTCTGTCAAGTCTCTTGTAGAACTCATCGGGTGTAGCTGAAAGATATGCGATTCTGGGCATATTGATTGTAACAACTCCTACTGATCCTGTGGACTCGCCTGAACCAAAGAATCCGCCTGATTTCTTTCTGAGCTCTCTTAAGTCAAGTCTTAAACGGCAGCACATCGAACGAACGTCTGAAGGCTCCATATCTGAATTAATATAATTTGAGAAGTAAGGTGTACCATACTTTGCTGTCATTTCAAACAGGAGCTGGTTGTTCTCTGTCTCTGACCAGTCAAAGTCTCTGGTTATCGAATATGTAGGGATAGGATACTGGAAGCCACGTCCGTTTGCATCGCCTTCGATCATGATCTCAAGGAATGCCTTATTTACCATATCCATTTCCTTCTTACAATCCTTGTAGCAGAAATCCATCTCTTTTCCGCCGATGATACAAGGAAGCTCTGCAAGGTCGTTAGGTACGGTCCAGTCAAGTGTGATGTTCGAGAAAGGAGCCTGTGTACCCCAACGGCTGGGTGTATTTACACCATATACAAAGCACTGGATGCACTGCTTTACATCATGGTATGACATGTTATCCTTCTTTACGAAGGGAGCAAGATATGTATCAAAGGATGAGAAGGCCTGTGCGCCTGCCCACTCGTTCTGCATGATACCGAGGAAGTTAACCATCTGGTTGCAGAGTGTGGAAAGGTGCTTTGCGGGTGATGAAGTGATCTTGCCGGGGATACCGCCAAGTCCTTCTTTGATGAGCTGCTTTAAGGACCAGCCTGCGCAATAGCCTGTAAGCATAGAAAGATCATGAATATGAATATCTGCATTTCTGTGAGCGTTGGCGATCTCCTCGTCATAGATCTCAGAAAGCCAGTAATTTGCTGTGATGGAGCCTGAATTGTGAAGGATAAGTCCACCAACTGAATAGGTAACTGTGGAATTCTCCTTAACACGCCAGTCTTCTTCCTTAACATAGCTGTTAACCAGATCCTTGTAGTCAAGGATGGTTGACTTCATGTTCCTGATCTTCTCACGATTCTTTCTATATAAGATATAAGCCTTTGCTACTTCGTTATATCCTGTCTGGTTGAGTACTTCTTCTACGCAGTCCTGGATATCCTCTACGGATACACAGCCCTCTTTGATCTTTGACTGGAATGCTGAAGTTACTCTTAATGAAAGCAGGTTGATTATATCATCATTATAAAGCTGCTCTGTAGCATTGAAGGCTTTCTTGATGGCGTTTGAAATCTTAGAGAGATCAAAGTCAGCAATCTCGCCATCTCTTTTTGTTACATTGAAATTTACCATTTCCTTCTCCTCCTAATAAACCCTTGTTTATATCTGTTCAAACCGCCGATTATTTTTCCGCCGGTAAAAATAAGTTT
>CAMKMR010000298.1 GCA_946413945.1 uncultured Lachnospiraceae bacterium
CATAATCAAAAGCATCAAAAGCTGAATAATCAATCTCTCCAACGCCGCCAACCATAGATTCTGAACCACCACGTTCAAGCTCGGTACCATTTGCTATAACATTCTGATGAGCTATAAGCACATTTCTCTTTAAAGGATCAATATCCTGTGCTCCGATAAGAGCCCTGCAAGCCTGATCATAGTTACGAATATCCTCGTCCAAAAGCACACTCTTTACCTCTTCAGGGAATATATAAGGCATCATCCAAAATGTCACTTCCCCGCTTCCGTTCTTTTCTTTTATGCTTATATGATCCAGTTCTTTCTTAACTTTTCCCGCAATGTAAAGACCTTGTTTTTTTAATAATTCCTTAGCAAAGGCCAGTCTGTCACCGCTGTCATGATTTCCAGCCACCATAAGTACAGGAATTTCCAGCTCTCTAAGGCCTGTAACAAAAGTATCCAGAAGTCTGACCGCATCTGCTGCCGGCGCCGCCCTGTCATATACATCACCCGCTACGACAACCGCATCCACATCTTCTCTCTTGCACAATTCAATAAATTTTATTATCCAGTCTGCCTGATCATCTATCAATGAACGACCATATATAGATTTCCCAAAATGCAGATCTGCCAAATGAAAAAACTTCAAATCCTGACTCCTTTCTTTAACTATATAAAAAAGCTGTCCCATAACTAGAACAGCTCTTAATCATTTTTAAAAATTGATTTTGAAATCTTAGAATAATTTCTTTATATTTCCAATGGCGTCTTTAATATTGCCACCTGCTATTGCAGCCTTAACTCCTTCAATGATCTTATCAATTGATCCATCCGGAATATCAATACCTGAAACAGACTCGATCGCCTTCTCTGGATTATCCTGAAATTTCTTTGCAAAATCAGGATCTGCCTTAACCTTACCTACAATAGTATCAATCTGTTTTTTAATGTCCATTTTTAACCCTCCTGTACATTTTTTCAAGAATTACCGTAGGCATATTTTACTACTTTTATAAGTTTTAAGCAAGGCGCCAAGCGGATCAATCAGTATATTTGCTGCAACTAGCCTTCCTGGTCGCTGATTTGTCGATCATTTCACTTATATAGCCCGAATAACACCTCTAGTCTTTTACTTGGCTGCGATTTTTTTTATCATTTCACAGCGGAAATTCGATTTCTTTGATAGAAATATTACCTGCTCCTTCTATTTTAACAAAAAGCCCTGCTTTTCCTAAAGGGAAATCTACATCAAGCACTATATCCAGCCATTCATTTTTAATTTCATGACTGATTTCTTTTCTCGCAAGACATTCTCCATCCATTGAGCTATAAACACAAAGCCAGGTTTGCTTAGCCTGTTCATGTCCATTTGTTGCGTCAATCACGTTTGCATGTTTATTCTCGTAAGCTTCATTTTCCACGTTTGCATGTTCATCAACTCTAAGCTTCAGCCCAATTTTTTTATTATCTTTAAATTCAAAATATTTAAAGCCCATCCAGCAGGAATCTGAGAGATTAGTTACAAATCTTTCCTCTCCCTCATTTGTGATCATTGGAATAACTTCATTTATCTTGCTATTACTACCATGCGGCATATGCCCGTTGGTAAGATTACAGCAAATATAAGCCGGATAACTGCCTTCAGCAGGAAGAGGCCTTCCATATAGTCCCTGACTGGTAACTTCTACCTGGTCTATCGAGCCATCAGGGTTTATTTTTATCTCTTCAGCTAAGGCCTGTCTGGAGTAATCAGTTCCGTGAGTTAATCTATGATAGAAGACGTACCATTTGCCATTGATAAATTCAATACTGCCATGAGTAGTACCAGTCATATTCAGCCTGTCAGCCGCCTGTCTCCCATTAAGACCTATATCTCCTGTTGAAATGATAGTTCCTCTAAAATGAAAATCCCTGTCAGGATATTTACTAGTTGCATAACAGAGTTCATGATTAAGAAGCGAAGAATAGATAAAGTAATATGTATCACCAATCTTCCTTATAGAACTGCCCTCGTAAAATGGATGCTCCTCCCATTCTGTGCCTTTTACCTTATATGGTGTTATACGACAAATGTCACTTTCCACCGTAAGCATATCGTCACTTAGCCTTACCGTTACAGGTCCCATGACTGAACCATAATTTTTTCTTGCTGCTTCAAGCTCTTCCTTTGACCTGCCAAACATATCCATCAGGATCTTATCCGTTTCTTCAATTTTAAAATTTTCAGCCTTTATAGTTTCCGACTTATCACCGCAGGAAGCTAAAGAAAGAGGATCATTTAAAAAACTCTCTCTCCACTCATCATATGGATAAAGGGTTCCGTAGTAAAGTCTGATAATCCCGTCATCATTTATTACTGCAGGGTCAAATGTTACCATCTCATTATGTGGGCTTCCATCCTTATTTCTTACAATCCCTAAATAGCTATATGGGCCATCCGGTTCATCTGCAACCGCAACACTTATCGGTCCAAAATAACCACCATTTCCTCTAAATCCTGCAAGCCCATAATAAAGATAATATCTGCCATCATTCCCTCTAACAACATCCGGAGCATACATTTCATGCCTTTTTTCTGAAGAAAGCGGATCCTGCTCTACATTGTAACTTACACCTTTTGAAGTCCAATCGCTAAGATCATCCACCGGCGCAGAATAAAATTCATAAGGAAGCAGACAATAACTATTTCCACCCTCTTTATCATGAGAAGAAAAGCAATAGATCCGGTCATTAAATACATGAGGTTCGCCATCAGGCATATAAACTCCCTCTGGAAGATATGGATTATATATTATTTTTCTTAGTTTCATATTAATCTCCATT
>CAMKMR010000299.1 GCA_946413945.1 uncultured Lachnospiraceae bacterium
TCTAATGATAATTATTCGCAAAACTATGGTTTCACGAATAATTACATATCTCTATTATACTACTATCATAAAAAAATAACAGATATTTTTTTATCTGTTACTTTTTATGATAGTTTTTCTTAAGCCCTTAATAAGGTTAAAACCTTTTCAAAATAGTCAGGTAAAGGACTTACAAATTCCATATATTCTTTTGTAGTTGGATGAATAAATCCTAAAGTTCCTGCATGAAGCATCTGTCCGTTTAATTTAAATGGACATTTATTCGGCCCATATACAGGATCACCTAATAAAGGGTGATTTAATGATTTCATATGAACTCTGATCTGATGAGTCCTGCCAGTTTCTAACTGACAGTTTATATAGCTGAAATCATTTTTTAGACTTTCAATTACTTTATAATGAGTCACAGCATGTCTGCCGGCAGGATTTATAGCCATTCTCTTTCTGTCATTTTTATCTCTTGCTAGAGCTTTATCAATGGTTCCTTCTGCTTCAGAAAAATGCCCATAACAGATTGCTGAATAAATTCTCGTTATAGAATGTACTGCAAATTGCTTTGATAATTCTCTATGGCTGTTATCATTTTTACAGATAACAAGTAAGCCGCTTGTATCTTTGTCAATGCGATGTACGATACCAGGCCTGTTTACGCCATTTATAGTTGAAAGAGAATCCTTACAATGATACATTATTGCATTTACAAGTGTATCATCTAAATGCCCCGGAGCCGGATGAACTACCATGCCCTGTGGTTTATTTACAATAAGCACATCACTGTCTTCATATATTATATCCAGAGGTATTGGTCTTGCCTCAATCTTAAGCTCCTGTGCTTCAGGAATCTCAATATCAATAAAATCTCCAGCCTTTGCCTTATAAGAGCTTTTAACAATTTTATTATTAACCGAAATTCTTCCTTCGCTTATTAAATTCTGAAGAAATGATCTTGAATAATCTTCAAGCTCCATAGAAAGGAATTTATCAAGCCGGATTCCAATCTCATCTTCTTCAGGGGTAATAGAAATATGATTATCCTTTATTATCTTATCCATTTAGCACCTGTTTATTTTTCTTTTCTAAGAGAAATATAAGATTCATTTTCCTCATTAAACTTTTTATCTCCAAGAAATACATCATAATCATCTGGCTTATATTTAAAGATGATTGAAATGATGATCACAAACAGACTTACTGTAACGCAGATATCTGCATAATTAAATACAGGAAAATCAATTAGTTTGAAATAGAGGAAATCAACAACATATTTTAATCTTACGCGGTCTATCATGTTTCCTATTGCTCCGCCAAGAAGGATTGCTATGGAAAATCTGATAATCGCATATTTACTAGGACCTGCAACATTATAAAAAACATAACAAAGGGCTATCATTACAATAGATGAAATGATAAGTAAAAGTAAAGTCTTTCCGCCTAACATTCCCCAGGCAGATCCATTGTTATGGATATAATTCAGTTCAAATACTCCTTTTACTAAAGGAATTGATTCATGTAATTGCATTTTTGCGACTACTAAATATTTTGTATATTGATCTATCACTACCATAAGTATGGTTATGACAAGAGCAATTATAGTCTGCTTTAACTTTTTATTCATCTTCTTACCTTCCAGTAACCATATATTCTTCTAAAGCTTTTTTCATATCCTCATCAGTAATATCTGTAGTGATAAAGGCTTCACCTATTTTACTAAGGCATATAAACTTTATTTTATTTCCAATTACCTTCTTATCGTTTTTAGTATACATAATAATTTTATCGTAATCTAAATCCTTAGGGAGACTCGGAAAATCAAGTTTTTTAATAAGTGATATGATTCTATTATTTTCTTCCTCGGAAATGTATCCTTTATTCTTAGAAATGATCGCAGCAAGTATTGTACCGACTAATACGCATTCACCATGCATCATTTCAAAATTCATATATTTTTCGATGGCATGACCTAAGGTATGGCCTAAATTAAGAAGTGCCCTTTCTCCTTTTTCTGTAGGATCATTTTCAACAACATTTTTTTTGATGATATTACATTCATAGATCATCTTAAGGATAAACTCTTTATCTTTGCTCTTAATGGCATCAATATTTTCTTCGAGCCAGTTAAAAAAAGAGGCATTTTTTATAAGGGCAGACTTAATAACTTCCCCCATTCCAGAGTTAAACTGTCTTAAGTCCAGAGTATCCATAGTATCAATATTTATATAGACTAGTTTAGGCATATGAAATGCCCCTATCATGTTTTTATATGAATCAAAATCAACTCCAGTCTTTCCCCCTATAGATGAATCTACATCTGCAAGAAGGCTTGTAGGAACCTGGATAAAGTCAATTCCTCTTAAATATGTGGCAGCTGAGTAACCTGTAAGATCCCCGGTAACGCCGCCTCCTAAGGCAATGATAAAATCATGACGGTCAAATTTTTCTTCAATAAGTTTAACGTATAAAGCTTTTACTGTTTCAAGATTTTTACTTTCTTCTCCTTCAGGGAAAACATAACTTATTGCTTTGCTGCAGTAATCCTTTACAATACGCAAAATAGCATCCAGATAAAAGGATGCTACTTTAGAGTCTGATACTACACAGACTTTCTTCCCACAATCGGGATTATATTGTTTAAGGAAATCCGCCAGATTATCAAAGCCTTTGTTGTAAGTAATATTAATACTTTTTTAAATTGATCTTCTAAGTTTTATAAAGCTTATTCATTTTCATATTTTTTAACAAATTTTTTATTTAAATTCATAAATAATTCTTTTACTTTTTCTAATAAATAAATTTTTAAATCAT
>CAMKMR010000300.1 GCA_946413945.1 uncultured Lachnospiraceae bacterium
AGCTTCTGACATGGAAGATATCGGCAACTGGCTTCGAGGCGCAGATGCATATTATCTGCAAAGCTATAAGGAATCTGAACAGGTCATAAATCCTGTTTTTTCAGCTCATTCAAAGGCAACTTTAGAATCTTTTGTTAATATTCTTAAGCCTTTTGTTCAAAACACACAACTTAGAGGCATTGATTAACGCGGGGGAGTTTATGAAGTTTGAGATTGAAACGGAAAGACTAAATTTAAGGGTTCTAAACAAACATAATGCTGAGATGGTACTGGAGTTTTATATCCGGAACAGAGATATTTTTGAAAGATATGAGCCTGTAATAGGAGATGATTTCTATTCCCTCAGTCATCAGCAGAAAATACTTGATTTTGAATATCAAAACATCATGAAGCTTTCTATGATGCGCTATTGGATATTCCAAAAGGATAATCCATGCAAAATCATTGGTACAGTTAGCTTCAGAAATATTGTTAAACCCATTTATGAAAGCTGTACAGTGGGGTATAAGATGGATAGAGATTTCATTAATCATGGATTTTGCACAGAAGCACTAGAGGCTACGATTCCTCAGCTTGCAAAAGAGCTTGGCATTCATCGCTTTGAGGCATTAATTCTTCCCGACAACGAACCTTCCATTCATATGGTTGAAAAAATTGGCTTCAAATATGAAGGCATCCTCCGGGATAAAATAATTATCCGTGGAAGACGCCTTGATCACTGTATGTATGCCTATTTGGCTGACAATTAGTTATTTTATAATTTTACTTCCATGAGGTGGTAATACCACATCAAAATGTTGTCCGCGATAATCAAAAGACAGAGTCTTTTCCTCTGAAGTATTGTTTAAAGCCACAATTACATATTCATTATCTAAGGCTCTGGCAAATACCAGGGTCTCATTTTTTACCTGAACTTCATCATAACGTCCGGTTTTTAAGGATTCAGAATCTTTTCTTATCTCTGCCAGAGTCTTAATATGATCAATCAGCTCAGGATTATTCATCTTTTCGACTTCAATCTCAGGTCTTAAGACATAATCACCTTCTCCCTTTGTTTTATCTCCTTCAATTCCCCACTCACTGCCGTAATATATTGAAGGTAAGCCTGGCATTGTGAATAGGAGAGTGTAAACAGGATAAATATTTTCCTTTTCCTTTAGCAGAGTATATATTCTGTTTACATCATGGTTATCAACAAAATTATACAAGTATTTACCGTAATACATGCCACCCTGACCCCATTGGCGTTTCATAGCATAATTTATCTCGAAATAATTGTGGTCATTATGACTTGAATAGATTCCTTTCCAACACTCATAATTTGTTACTGCATCAAGCATCTCATCATTCACATAGATGTTATAATCACCGTGAATGATCTCTCCCATAAGCCAGAACGTTGACTTTTTCTCTTCAGTAAAATATTTCAGGCGCTTAAAAAAGTCACGCTGAATACAATCTGCAGCGTCCAGTCTGAGGCCATCTATATCAAATTCATTTATCCACATTTCAACTGCATCAAGAATATGGTTATTCACATCCTGGCACCAATAATTCAACTTTACCAACTCCTGTGCGCCAGACCAGCAATCATAAGAAAATCCATCATTATACCAATTATTACCACCAAAATTTAAGCCTGAAATCCACTCCTTATAGCTTGAATTCTCACGTTTTTCTTTTATATCCAAAAATGCCTTGTGTCCGCGTCCCACATGATTAAATACGCCATCCAAAACAACCTTTATACCTGCTGCATGGCATTTTTCAACAACCTTTTTGAAATCATCATTGGTCCCCAACCTGCTGTCTAATTTATAGTAATCGAATGTATCATAGCCATGAGTTCCAGATTCCCAGATAGGTCCTAAATAAAGGGCATTCACACCCAGCTTCGTCAAATGCGGAATCCAGTCAATAAGCTTTAATATCCTGTGTCCTGCAGTTTCTTCGCCCCTGTTTTCACGTGGACAACCAAATGCTCCAAGTGGATAAATATGATAAAACACACTGTCTTTTACCCAACTAATATTTCTCATGATGCCCTCCTTTTCTATGCATTTCTTAATTTGAAAAAGGCAAGACATAACTTGCCTCGCCTTTTCTTACAATAGTATACCAGATTTTTCTTTACTGATTTCTATTTTTTCATTTATGAATTTGAATGGATGATACAATGCAACTCCAATAAATACCGCTACTAAAGCATATATTACTAGTGTAAGCATACAATTTCTGTAGGTATCTTCATAGAATCCACCTATACATTCACGAACTGCATTCATTGAATACTTAAACGGCATAAATCTATATAGTGCTTGAAATACATCTGGAAGCACCTCGATAGGGAAGGTTCCACCAGCACCTGCCACCTGAATAACCATTAAAATAACAGACAATGCCTCTCCAATGTTTCCAAAGGAATAAGCAAAAGAGTAGAGCAGTAGTGAATATACAAAAGCTGACCAAGCGCAGGCACCCCAAAACATAAATTTATGTTCACACTGGATTCCCACAAATAAAATGGCACCAAGTACAGTAATAAGTGTTTGTATTTGTCCTATTACCATTGTTGTAAAGAATCTTCCAAAGAAACACTCCCAATTCTTTAGATTATCGAACTCACTAGTATCCTTCACACCAGTCTTGAGAATAGTAGACATAATAAGTGCGCCAACCCATATAGAAAGAATAATGTAAAATGGTGCTGTCATTGATCCATTATTCTCAACTGGATAGATATAATCTTCATTAATCTCTACGGGGCTACTGATAAAGTCAGAGAGTAACTCTGGATCTGA
>CAMKMR010000301.1 GCA_946413945.1 uncultured Lachnospiraceae bacterium
TGACGACATAACATATCCATCTACTAATGGAAGAAAGCTGCAGGATGCCCAGTGAACCTCTCCCATTTCCTCCGGATAATTTGAAAGAAGATAAATATTATATCCTGCATCTTTAAGGCCTTTTACAAGCTTATAAGAATAAGGATATTCGATAGCGATTTCATTTACTCTGTCCCAGAAAAGATTTATATCATCTTTATATTCTGCCGGAAGTTCCTTTAAAAGACACGCTCTTGCTTCTGCCTGCTTTATAAGCCCCATGTCAAGCTTGTGCCAATACTTAGAATTTACAACATTTTTCCCAAAGAAATCTATCTTTTCCTGGGAAAAGCCTAAATCCCTAAGGTAGCCTCTCCATCTAAAATCAATAAGAACAAAGCCCATATCAAAAACTATATTTTTTATCTTCTTATCATTCTCCATTATTTAAAACTCCAGTCTTTTAATGGCATTAAAATGATACCACTAACCTTTCTAATTCCGGATAATTCATCCCTCTTTCACATTATAACTTGTTGGGATAAGATTGGATAGCTCCCTCGTGCTGTACTGATTCTCCCGAAAAATGGTTCGATCTGTCAAGATACTCTTCCATTTTTTCTTCAGTTATCTGAGGAAGGCTTTCCGGAGTCACTCCATCCCTATATAATTGATAAAGAAAGGAACCTATAAATCCATCCCCTGCTCCCGTTGTATCTATTGCCTTTACCTTTTCAGAAGCCACAAATTTTGAAGTCTTCTCTGTAAATGCAGATGAGCCTCTGCTGCCAAGAGTATATATTATAAGCTTAATATCCCCTGTAAAAAGTGTCTTTATCTTTTCGGCAGCCTCTTCATCTGTGTATTCTTTTCCATCTTCTCCCAGAATAAAGGCCAGTTCTTCATCCGAAATCTTTACAATATCTGCAAGTGGAAGGAACTCTCTTACTGTCTCTCTAAGCGCTTCCTTAGAGTCCCAAAGGTTAAATCTTAAATTCGGATCAAAACTTATGATCGCTCCTGCCTCTTTAGCAGCCTTTATCGCCTTAACATGAGCTGATCTCATTGGCTCAGCCGCAAGAGCTACTGAGCAGAAATGAAGTATAGCTGCATCTTCAAACCAGTCTTCATCTACTTCATCTGGACTAAGCAGCATATCTGCAGATGGTTTTCTATAGAAAGAAAACTCTCTGTTTCCATCTGCCATAAGAGATACAAAGGCAAGCGCTGTGTTTGCCTTGTCAGTTCTTATAACCTTTGAATAGCCAATATTATTCTCCTTAAAACTTTCAATGATCTTATCTCCAAAAGGATCATTTCCCAGTTCTGTTATCATCTCTGATTCTCCACCCAGCTTTGAAAATGCCCCGCACACATTTGCAGGTGCTCCTCCCGGAGCTGGTCTGAAAGCAGAAACTTCTCTTATTGCTTTACCTGTCTCTACAGGAATAAAATCAATAAGCGCCTCTCCGATAGCATATAATTTATTCACTTGTTTACCCCTCCTAAATCTTATGATTACTTACCGCATTATGAACTAACTATTCTTTTTATTCATTATTGCATCTATTGAAGAAATGCAGGCATCCCTAAAGCCTTTTTCTTCGAGTTTTGCAACCCCACATATTGTTGTTCCTGCAGGCGAACAAACATTATCCTTAAGCACCCCCGGATGTTCTCCTGTTTTTAACTGAAGAAGTGCCGAACCATAGATCATCTGTGAAACAAGCTTATATGCGCTCTGTCTTGATATACCATACTTAACTGCAGCATCACTATAAGCTTCGATCATAAGATCTACAAATGCAGGGCCGCATCCAGTTACTGCTCCACCTATTCCCATAAGATGAGATGGGAGACATTCAACCAGTCCTACTGCTGAAAAAAGTTCAATGATTTCCTTTAATTCATCTTCTCTTAATGAATTTTTCTCTTCAAAAAGAAGTACCCCCTGTCCAACCATAGCTGGTGTATTAGGCATTACGAACTGAAGTCTTACATCTTCCTTAAGAAAGTTCTGATACATGGCATAATCCCATCCGGCGGCAACTGAAATAAGCGCCTTTCCTGAAAGATATTCCCCTGCTTCCTTAAGTACATCTTCGATCTGATATGGCTTACAAGCCATTATCACAGTGTCAGCTGCTTCAATTACTTCCCTAAGACTCTTTACTGGATTAAAGCCTAACTCTTTTGCATTATTTTCAAGTTTTTCAAAATGTGGTGCATAAGCATATACATCTTCTGCCTTGATCTTTCCAGCGCTGATAAAACCGCTGCAAAGAGCCTTTGCCATATTTCCCATTCCAATAAAAGCTAATTTTTTCATGATAACCTTCTTTCATAATAAAACATAAATAATGAACTTTTCATCTAAGGATTTTTTTCATTTCTCTAAGGGCTGTTTTAAGTCTCTTATAAAACTCAGTATAAAAATCCCCCTTCCTGTCATATTCAACAACATAAAAAAGATCTATAAGAAAAAGCATGAAATTTTTCTTCTGCTTTTCATCCGTTGCCTCACTTACCTTTTTCTCAGCATATTTTACGAAATTGTGCCATTTACGAACAAATTCAGTATTTTCCTCTATAAATGGAATGTCGATCCATTTACTGACTTTTACCTTAGTGCGGTTCTTCATCTCACACTGATCCGTCTGAAGGAAATATTTAAAATCACCATTTTCATAATATCTTCCAAGTGGAAAAAGTCTGCAGATAGATGGTCTGTAAGGGTGAATACTGCAGCGGCCTTCTTCATTTAAGAAACGACAGCCTATCTTTTCCCCTTCCATATTAAGATGCGGAAGTA
>CAMKMR010000302.1 GCA_946413945.1 uncultured Lachnospiraceae bacterium
CAGACAGGACTATGTCAGGAATCCCAAATCACACAGAATTTGTGATTGAGGCAAACTATTTAAGGAAGATGCAGAATACTTAGATAGAGTTGAAGCTTTTGTAGAAAAATTAGGAATAAAGAGTTATAGGAATAAGCTTGTTAAAATATTGTCGCAGGGGACAAGAAATAAATTATTTATTGCCATCATGTTTTCAAAAAAACATTCAGTGCTTATTTTGGATGAGCCATTTACAGCACTGGATAAAGAAACGCAGAATGTGATTCTTCCTTGTGTTGAGGATTATAATAATAGTGATGATAAAGCGGTTCTTATGGTTACTCATATAGAACAGTTTAAGAGAATTGCAACAAGAAAATTCATTTTAAAGAGAGAGGCTCCAAATGGAGACTAGATTAATAATAAGTGCTGTTTTATTGGTTTTATTTATAATAGCGGTTATATATTTAAAAAAAAATAAGGAATAATATTAAGACAAGGAAAAAATAGTAGTGGTTATTAGTTTGTATTTCTAAATTAACGAGAAGTATAAATTAGTGATAAATAATATAGAAGAAAGGATATTTATTATGAGGATTTTCAAAGGATTAATAGTTGCATTAGTTATACTTGCAATACTTGTTGTTGTAAATTATATATGCAATAGTAAAGGCATAGAAATTAATGCTGTAGCAGAAGGAACTATTGCAGCTGTGGGAGCGATGCTTATTTATGGCGGGCTTACTAAAGAAAAGAAGAAGGATTAAGATTTATAAAAATGTCAGCAGTTAAGATAAACTGTTGGCATTTTTTTATGAGATGATGTGACTTTTTTTGTAGTTAACAAATATGAAAACAAATATGAAAGCAGATGTGAAACAAAATGTGAAACTTCAAATAGAACAATCGGTTAACCGCTTAAAATATTGAGTACTAAGCTGTTGAAAAATAGTTTCCTGTGTATTATAATTTTCTGCGCTATAGCAAAAACTAAAATTAACAGGAGAAAAAAGTGTATGAAAAAAAGGTTAAAAAAAGTATTTGCCTCAATTTTAGCAGTGACGGTACTTGCCACTTCAGTTGTAGTAAGTCCTCTAACTGTCAGAGCTGAAGATGGAGGAGACGGGGAAGGAACATTATCCTTAGATTCAAAAGATCGTAATAACGCTACTGGTATGGATGAATGTTACCTTCAGGAAATTGAAGAGGACGCCTCTAAAAATGCACCTCTTGCAGAAAAAAAGAGAGAGATGGCATTGGCATCCTATGCAAATGAAGAGTTACCAAATGCAGTAGATAATTCAACAAATGAAAATAAAAAATATTTTCCAGCAGTAAAAAGTCAGGAACGTATCGGTTCGTGTCTCTTCTGGGCAGATAGGTATTATAATAAAACTTATATGTTTAATAAGTATTATGATACAGAAGTAAGCCCTGAAACAACATTTTCACCTAAATGGGCATTCCCTAATTCAGTTTGGCTTAATGGTAGTTTAACTGAAGATAGATGTCCTTGCACAAACTTTGCATCTGCAACGGGAATGTTAGGAAATGACTTTTATGCTGATTGTGAAGCGGATTATATGAGTGCAGCACTTTCAACAACAGATGCAATGCTTTATTTCCTTTTTGGTAAAAATGCAAATGGACGCGAGTTTAAAGTAGATGGACCTAATAGTCCTGATCTTTTGGTAATTAAAAAATCTCTTGCCGATGGCAATATCATACAGGCTGGTTCTTATGCCTATGCATTCAATTATGATTATATTGATGCAAAATATTCAGAAGAAAACAAAAAATTTAATGATGAAAGAATAATCGTTGCATGTGCCATTTCTAATGGCGGAGAATGGGGACATCATGCCATGAATATCGTTGGTTATGATGATGACATCTGCGTGGATTTAAATAAGAATGGACGTATTGAAGAAGGTGAAAAGGGAGCCTTCAAACTTGTTAATTCCTGGGGAGATACCTGGGGGAATGATGGTTTTATCTGGATGTCATATGACGCCATTAACAAGGTATCTAAATATTCAAAAGTTGGAACAGGTTATGGCGAAAGCAGAGATTATGGTCTTACATATGTGGCTGATATAATTCTTGATGATGACAGGATGTATAGATATAAAAACCATATCGAACCAGATTATTATTATCAGATAACAACTGAAAGTACAGAAAAAGGTGTTTGCATAAAGCCGGTTGAATACTATGGAAAAGCTGGATTTAAGACTGGAGAATCAAATCTTTATTATTCATATTATTCAAATTCCTTTGTTAAGGGCGTAAATTACAGAGGAGAGAGCGATAAATCCTGCGAAGCAACATTTATCGCTGAAACAAGAGGTGAAAACGGCGTAAAGATAGCAAATGGAAAAGGTTGCGAAAGTGATTTTAAAGTTAAAAAAGTAGTATATGTAGATAATAAAAATAAAGCTGCATATGAAATAAAGCTGAATGAAAACATTGTCGGAGTAAGATCTGCGATAGAGATTCCGGCTAATGCTGAAAAGACAGAAATCCCATATATCAGTGGAATAGAAGTAAGCTATGATAACAACCGTGTTACAGCAAAGGCTGCCGCTTCTTCTTCAAATGGTGATATAACATATAGTCTTTCATATGAGTCTGAAAAGACAAAGAAGACAGGAACACTTGAAGCTAATACAAGCGGAGAGTTTGAGTTTATAACAGAAAATGACGGCTACTACAGAGTAAAGATCACAGCAAAGGATAAGGATGGTAAGGAAAATTCAAAGACTAAGCTTATCTATTCTGATACTAAGCCACTTAATGCAAGTATAAAG
>CAMKMR010000303.1 GCA_946413945.1 uncultured Lachnospiraceae bacterium
AAGTGATAATGAAAGCATATATATTACAGTAGACCAGATACTGACAGCTGAAAATGAAAACAAGAATATAGCATTTCAGTATTTTAAATGGAATATAAAAGGTGAGAGAGAAATAAAACATGGAGGACAGAAATATAGAGTCAGTCCATGGACTCTTGTCTGGGATGATGAGAATTATTATCTGATAGCATATGATATAGAAGCAGAAAAGATAAAACATTTTAGGGTTGATAAGATGCTTAAAGTTGAGCTTCTTGATGAGTCAAGAGTGGGAAAATCCGAATATGATAAGATAGACCCTTCAACTTATGCAGATAAACTCATCAAAATGTATGAAGGAGAAATAAAAACAGTAAAGCTCATTTCAAAAAATGAACTTGCAAATGTGGTCTTTGACAGTTTTGGAAAGGATATATTTCCTAGAAAAGAAGACGAGGAACATTTTAAGGTGAGTGTCGATGTGGCTGTAACAAAACAATTCTTTGGCTGGATCTTTGGACTTGGAGGTGGCATAAAGATTGAAGGTCCTGAGGAAGTAGTTGAAGAATATAAAAACTATTTAGAAAAAAATCTAGAATTATACAGTTAATAAATGTATAATCGTCAAGTGGTTTTAATTAGACAACAAATGATCAGGATCATTTAGAACTTTATTATGATTTAGTAAGGTGGACTAATGGTCATGAGATAAAAATGATATTGGCTGAAAAAATATGGCAAGGGGTAACCATTTTAAATCAGGCATAAGGGGAAAAAGGCCTGAAATAATAGCAAAAAAATTGGAGGAGTAATGGGAAGAAAAAAGAATGAACATGTGGAATTTAGATTTTATGATCCACCACGTGAAACTACAATACTTCCTGTAATAGGAGAAAAATGGATCAGAGTTTATGGATCTCCAGAGGATCCACTTCATTTTCACAACCTTTATGAGATTGGTTTTTGCCATAAAGGCACTGGAGTGTTTTACATGGATAAAGAAGAGATACATTATGAACCAGGACAGATAATAATTGTCCCTCCGGATTATCCACATAAAACAGTTAGTGATGGAATTAATTTCTGAGAATATCTCTTTATTGATTTTGCAGAGCTGGCGGAAGAGATATACGTAGATAACGAGGCTGAAAAAGAGAATAAGATGGCTCTTCTTGGAAACAGTGCTATTGTTCTTGCACCAGATGACAAAAGCGGTATAAGAGAGATCATCTTTGATGTCATAAATGAATTTGAATCAAGAAAACCATATTTTAAAGAGACAGTGGATAGTCAGTCCAGAGTGCTTTTTTATAAGATCATGCGTATCCAGAAGGAAAAATCGTCAGATAAGGAATATGAATTGTCAGTAAATGACTCTATGCTTAATGACAATTTCCCTCATATAAAGCCTGCTCTTGAATATATAGAGCAGCATTACAATGAGCCTATGAAGATCAAGGCGTTAGCGGATAGCTGCAACTTAAGTGAGACTCATTTTAGAAGGATATTTGCTGATTATGTTAATATGCCACCGGTTGATTATCTTAATCTTGTAAGAATTCAGAAGGCCTGCAGTATAATGAGGAGAACAAAACATTCAATGGATCAGGTTGCGATAGAATGTGGTTTTTCTTCAACAACAACATTTAATAGAAACTTTAAGAAGTTTCTTGGGATATCTCCATATCAGTGGAAGATAAATAGCAGTAATTATAAGAGTAAGATTCAGAATTATAAAGTTTCGGCGTTAAAAGGCTGGTAATAGTTTAATGGTTATAAATGCCCCTTTTCTGTCATAAAACGTTTCTTAAAAAATTTAATAATGTAGTACACTAAAAACAGTACAAATACATAGAAAGCAGGGAGTTTCTTAAGGAAACTAACCTGCTTTTATATTAAAAGAAAGGAACGAATATGGAAGTTTTTAATTACGATATTGTAAAAAATCCTGAAATCTTCTGTGTAAACAGACTTTCGGCACACTCAGACCATATTGCATATAGAAATGAAGCAGAATTAGCTGCAAAAACTAGTTCACTTTACGAGAAACTTGATGGTTTATGGAGATTCAAATTCTCAAAAAATATAAACGAAGCTCCAGTTGATTTCTTTGAATCAGAGGAAAAAACAGCAGACTGGGACAAGATAAGAGTACCAGCTCATATACAGTTTGAAGGATACGATAAGCCACAGTATTGCAATACCCAGTATCCATGGGATGGATCGGAAGATATCGTACCAGGAGAGATTCCAACAATCTTTAATCCAGTTGCAGATTATGCTCTTAAATTTGATAGACCGGTCAGATTTAACAATGGAAGAGTGATCGTATCATTTAAGGGAGTAGAGTCAGGCTTTGCATTATGGCTGAACGGCAGTTATGTTGGATACAGCGAAGATTCATTTGACGCTTCAGATTTTGATATTACAGATCTTATAAAAGAAAAAGATAATATTCTTTGTGTAAGATGCTTTAAATTTACAGCATCAAGCTGGTGTGAGGATCAGGATTTCTATAGATTTTCAGGCATTTATAGAAGTGTATTCCTTTACCAGCTTCCAGAAACTGGAATTTATGATGTAAAGATCGATCCAAGAGTATCTGATGATTTTAAGAAAGCAGATCTTAAAGTAAGTCTTAAGACAAATGGAACTGGAACAGTAGAGTGCTTACTTACTAAGGATGATCAGCTTATCCTTAGCCTTAAGAAAGAAATCAGTGCAGAAAAAACTGAATTATCAGGTGAATTTGAAGAACCAAAGCTTTGGAGTGCTGAGAACCCTTATCTTTTCGATTTGCAGCTTAA
>CAMKMR010000304.1 GCA_946413945.1 uncultured Lachnospiraceae bacterium
ACATTGAAATCACAGAAAGCATCATCGGCAGCGATTTTGATTTTATGAAAAAGCAGATTCTGCGCTTTAAAGATCTGGGCTTTGAAGTCTGGATGGACGATTTTGGCAGCGGCTATTCATCACTTAATGTTCTTCAGGATTTTGACTTTGATCTTATCAAGCTTGATATGAGATTTATGAGAAATTTTGAGGTGGGTAATAAGAACTCTATCATCGTAAAGCAGGTTATCGAGATGGCTAAGGCTCTTAATATACATACTTTAACTGAAGGCGTTGAAACAGAGGAACAGAAGAATTTCCTGAATGAAGTTGGCTGTGAGAGAATTCAAGGTTATTATTACAGCAAACCTGATACTTTGGATAATCTTAAGCATAAGGTGTCAGAGGGAAGCCTGCCGGAGATTGAGAGCTGGTAAGATTTACTCTTTAAAGGGCAATGTCTGGATTTTGGAATGCTTTATTCAGCGGGGTATTAGATAACGTATTGTGCTCATGGGATCAGCTGACGGTTTGTACTTGCAGGATCAGCTGACGGTTTGTACTCACGGGATCAGCTGGCGGTTTGTACTTGCAGGATCAGCTGACGGTTTGTACTTGCGGAATCAGCTGACGGTTGAGTCTTTGATTGATAAATTGTATAATATTGTATGTATAACGAGTAGAAAATGATCCTTTCTACTCGTTGTTTAATTAGAGAATAATAATAGGAATTAATTTAAAAAAGTATAAGGAGATATTGTTATGGCTTGGTTTGATGAGGCTATTTTCTATCACATTTATCCACTGGGATTAACTGGAGCGGAACATTTTAATAATTATGATAAGGTAGAACATAGACTAAGGAATATTTTTTCTTGGATAGATCATGTCAAAGATCTTGGATGCAATGCGATTTATATCGGACCTTTATTTGAATCAGTGGGGCATGGTTATGAAACTACAGATTATAAAAAGCTTGATTCAAGATTAGGTGATAATGAGGATTTAAAAGACTTTGTAAAGTACTGTCATGAGGCGGGAATAAGAGTTATATTTGATGCGGTTTTTAATCATGTGGGCAGAGATTTCTTTGCTTTTAAGGATTTAAGGGAAAAGAGAGAAGACTCGCAGTATAAAGACTGGTTCTGCAATGTGAATTTTTGGAATAATAATTATTTTAATGATGGCTTTTCATATGACAACTGGGGCGGAGATGATGGACTGGTAAAATTAAATCAGAGAAATCCTGAAGTTGTAAATTTTATGCAGGACACTATCCGTTATTGGGTTAAGGAATTCGATGTGGATGGACTTAGACTGGATGCGGCTGATGTGCTTGATTTTGATTATATGAAGGCTATGAGACAGGTAGCCAATACAGTTAAGAAAGATTTTTATCTTATGGGTGAAGTTATCCATGGTGACTATACAAGATGGGTTAATGACGAGCATCTTCATGCAGTTACAAATTACAGCATGAACAAGGCTTTATGGTCGGGACATAATGAGCATAATTACTTTGAGATTGCTCATACCCAGAAGCGGAATTACGATATGGCAGGGCAAAATCCATTGGGACTTCGTCTCTATAATTTTGCAGATAATCATGATGTGGAGCGTATCTCAAGTAAGGTAAAAAGTAAGGATCATTTGTTACATATATATACTTTATGTTATACACTTCCTGGAGTTCCTTCAATTTATTACGGTTCAGAGTTTGGTATAGAAGGTCGTAAGGAGAAGGGCTCGGACTGGAATTTAAGACCTGAACTTAAACTCTCGGATTATAAAGATGCAGTGGTAAATGATCCGCTTACCCGTGGGATTAAGATCCTGGGTAAGGTTAGAAAGTTATGCCCTTCGCTTTCTTACGGTGGCTATAAGGAACTGTATCTTACTAACAGACAGTTCGCCTATAGAAGAAGACTGGATAATGAAAATGTGATCATTCTTCTTAATAATGATGATAATTCTGCATGGTTTAATGTGGATGCTGAAGGAATTGATAAATACTATGGCTGTTTTGGAGATGTAACAGTTTCTAGCTGCGATGGAAGAATTAATATAGAAATACCTGCCAATTCCTGTCAGATACTTATCCCGGAAGAGCTGTATAGGAAATTTAAGAGTGATGATGATAAGATAAAGAGCGTTGATCCTATTGTCGATGATACTGCTGGGATGGAAAGTGGTGAAGAGTCTGAGGTTATTTCTGGAGAAGAAGATATTAAGACTAAGGATGATGAAGTAATATTAGAGAATGAAGCGGTAGCAGAGAACACGGAGGCTCTAGAGAATGTTGGGGCTTCACTAGAGGAAGAAAGAGAGACTAAGGATGATGTGAATGTTGGCGGAGATGTAGCGGCAATTGAGGAGAATGAGATAGAGACAGACATTGAAACTCTTGTTCCTCGAAATGTTCCATATGAAGAAATGACAATAGAAGAATTGCAGCATTGTATTTTTGAAAAGATGAGAAATAATGGCCCTGTAACGGCAGAGATGAAGAGAACTATAACAGATAATGTATATCATAATTCGCTCGTTAATTGGGTTAAGAGTTTTAGATAAGACTTAAGAAAATTGCCATAAGAAATCACGTGTTTACGTGCTTTCTTATGGTAATATAAAGAAAATAAAAAAATTTTAAAAAAAATGCTTGCATTATTCAGAAGCTTTTGGTATTATAAACAAGTCGCTAAGGTCCGTTGGTCAAGAGGCTAAGACGCCGCCCTCTCACGGCGGAATCATGGGTTCGATTCCCGTACGGACTGCTAGTTGAAAATCCGGTTTTTAAAAAC
>CAMKMR010000305.1 GCA_946413945.1 uncultured Lachnospiraceae bacterium
GATATTTACAACATCTTTGTAAATACACTCCACAATTTGTTCACAAGCTTTTCATAATGATGAAATCTATATTATTATTACTATTATTATTCAGTCAAGTATTAATAATAAAAACGATTGGATATTGATATTTTTTTGATTTCAATGATTTTTTTAGGTCAATCATATAACATGCCAGCTTGTCATCTTGCATTTAATGAAAACTGCAGAAAATTTACAGTTAACAATAATCCCAATATGGGTAAAATGATAGAGGAAGAAGTTGGCGCTATGCTTGTAGTTAATATTGATATTTTTTCCCTGCAGATGCAAAAAGGTAATTCGCGGTAAAGAAAAATAATGACCAATGGCTCATTTCTGAACCATTGGTCATTATTTTTTATGGGCTATGTTTTTTCACATTCAATTTTTACTGTCATCTATTATTTATCAAGTTCTTCTAGAACCTGTTTTGCAAGCTCGTTGCCATGCTTTGCTGCATAACTTGCCCATTTCCTTGCCTTATCTTTATTAACTTCACATTCATACTTTCCCTTAAGATAGCCTTCTGCAAGATAACCAGCTGCATCAAGGTCTCCTACTGCTGCTCTGTCAATAAAATCAAATTTAGTGTTTGGTTTATGTTTAATCTTATTCTGTCCCGGTTTTGTCTGAAAAATATGCATAACAATCTCCTAATAAAAGAATAGAACGTCCAATTATTTCGGACGTTCTATATAATATCATTTTTATAAATAGATATCAAATTATTTATTATTTACATTACCTTTACTTGCGCTATTTGTTTGCTATCTCAATTATTATATCAGCTATCTCATCAAGATCCATGATAGTAGTATTAAGACAACAATCATACGAATCAACACTGCCCCACTTCATAGATGTATAATAATTGAAGTATGAAGCTCTTGCCTTATCTTCTTTTATGATCTGATCCTTTGCCTTCTTCTCTTCAAGATTAAATCTTTCCATTACAGTCTTTATCCTGTCTTCAAGAGGAGCATAAAGGAAGAAATCCTTAACATTATCAAAATCTCTTAAAATATAATTAGAACAACGTCCAATTATTACACAAGATTCTTTCTTGGCAATATTCTGAATCGTATTATATGTAGCCATAAACGCTTTCTGATTCAGGTTCATACCATATCCCTGACTGTCAAATGAATAAGCAAAAGCATATGGATCCATAACAACTGAATAAAGAAAACTATTAGTAGGTCTTTCGTCCATCTCATCTAATAAATCTTCCCAAAGCCCTGAATCCTTAGCAACCTGCTTAATAAGCTGCTTATCATAGCAAGTAACTCCAAGCTTTTCGGCCACTTTTTCTCCGATAATCCTGCCATTGCTGCCAAATTGTCTACCTATTGTAATAACCTTATTATCAGCCATAAAAACACCCCTAACACATGAGAATTATAAATAACCTTTTACAGAGCTATTTTATCATATATCCTTGTATTTGTCAGCGATTTTATTAAAAATATCCAAATTGTCAGACACGCTCTTTGATAAAGCATCCATCTTCTTTTGCTGATTATAGCTGTCAATTAGAAGCTTATAATCACTTTCTGCTAAAGTTCTTTCCATCTCTATATAGATTGGGTCTTTCTCAAATTTTGTCTTTATAGCTCTTTCCCCATCCTTGATTCCTAATTTAAATTTCAATTCTTTTTCTGAATCAATAAAATTAAGAGTTCCAGATATAAGACTTCCAAGATCATGACTTGGATTAATGATTATAAATTCGGCATCCGGGAACTTAGATGTATCAAAAGTTGTTCCATATGAAAGTCTTATCATGATAAACTTGCGTATTCCCTGCTCATATAAAGGAGTAACCGGATTATTATCCGTAAGTCCACCATCCTTATAAGGTTTCTCATTTATCTTTACAGGCTCATATATAACAGGAAGCGCTGTAGAAGCCATAAGATAAGTCTTCATATTTTCAAGACTTTCTCCATCAATCTTGACATATTCTCCCTTCTGACTTCCATCAGTAACATCTGTAAGGGAAAAATAAATATCATAAGGACTATCCTTTATAACTTTCTGATCAATATATTTATCAAAAAGCTTATCCATGGCATTTCTTGAAAAAGCAAGTCTGTTTTCCTTTATCATTGCCATATCAATATCAAAGACAACGTCCATATCTATGTCCATCCAGCATTTCTCTAGTAAAGAAATGTCACCCATAGCATAAAGCATAGCATTAACAGCACCAATGGATGCTCCTGAAATAGCAGTAACATCTTTTAAGACACCTGCATAATAAAGAGCCTTAAGAACTCCTGCCTGATAAGCACCCTTTCCACCTCCGCCAGAAAGAACTAAACCTACTGCTTTTGCTATATTGGCAGTTTTTTCAGTATTATCTGCCTCTACTTTGTTTTTCTTTTCTTCTCCCATATTAACCCCCTATACCTTTATTCTCTGATCTGTCCATCTCCGTAGATCATATATTTTGTAGAAGTAAGGGCCAAGAGTCCCATAGGTCCTCTGGCATGTAATTTCTGAGTTGATATTCCTATCTCTGCCCCAAAACCAAACATAAATCCATCTGTGAATCTGGTAGATGCATTTACATATACGCATGCTGAATCAATCTCTTTAAGGAATTTCTGAGCGGCAGCGTAATCTTCTGTAATGATAGCTTCTGAATGCCCAGTACTGTATTTATTTATATGAGCGATTGCTTCTTCGATTGAATCTACACATTTTGAAGATATCTTTTTAGCAAGGTATTCCTTTCCGTAATCTTCTTCTGT
>CAMKMR010000306.1 GCA_946413945.1 uncultured Lachnospiraceae bacterium
TGATGACTTTTGAATATAAAGCCATCATTTTTTGTTTATAAAATTTTAATATTATTATATAATAAGCTTTTGGATTGAAAAAAATATCAAATGGCGAGGATAATATGAAAAAGGATAATATTAAAGAAGTAAAGGGCAAGGTGGGGGAAGTCTGCTCTTCTGAAGAAAAAAAGGAAGGACCGGTTTGTAAGCATTGGTTTATAAATTGGACCCTTTTTGTGGTGCTGGGAATATTCTTATTTTCTTTAGTGCAAAAAATAATAGTGCCAAGATGGAACTGGCCAGAGATGAGTGAGAATGTTTCCTGGAATCTTGAAAGTTTTAAAAGCTTAGAAAAAAATTCTGAAGATGTGCTCTTTATTGGAACGAGCCATTTGCAATTAGGTGTTTCACCTATGGAGCTTTATAAAGAATATGGTATTGTGAGCTATAATTTATGTACAGCAGCACAGCCATTAGATTTATCATATTATCTATTAGAAGAAGCATATAAGACACAGTCTCCAAAGTATGTTGTTATAGATGCATCTGCTATTTTCTTTACAGACGAAAGATATCAAAATACTGAAAGAAGGAAGATTATAGATTCGCTTCCTTTATCAGTAAATAAAATTGAAATGGCAAAGACTTATAGTGAATTAAAGCCTAATGCAAGTGATAAAGAAAAAATGGAAGAAATTAATTCTATTATTTTTCCTATAATTAATTATCATACAAATTGGAAAACTATTACAGAGACGAATTTTGATTTTAAAGTAAATCCCAATTATTGTACAGCAGGCTATATTATGAGCAGTCATAACAATGGTGTGGTCGATAAAGATAAAGCTGATGTAGATGCATTGGTTGATAGAGCGATGGCAGATAATACGAGAATTGACGTAGTAAGAGACGGTGGAGATGATATAAAAATATATGAAAAAGAAAATGTTTTATATGATCCAGTAATAACTGAAACACAGCGCGAGAATATAAAAAAGTTAAAGGAATTGTGTAAAGAACATAATACAAAACTTATAATAGTTAAGGTTCCTCTATATGATTATCCATATAATTATACTTCTTCATGGGATCATGCTAAATATGAACGTATGAAAGCTTTTGCTCAGGAAATGGACGTTGAGTACTTTGATATGATGTATGAGGCAGATATTCGATTTGATATGGCTAAGGATTTTCATGATGAGGGCTGGCATCTTAACTACTCAGGAGCCGTTAAGTTAAGCAAGTGTCTGGGAGAATATTTATCAAGTAAGTACGGCATTGGTGGAAAGACAAATGCTTATATGGATGCACATATGAAGTATTACGATAAAATGGCTAGTCTTGCCGGTATTGAATTGGAATATGACTTTCAAAAATATACACAGCTTCTTTCTGAAAATGCAGATGACCTCGTAGTATGCGTTGTTACAAAAGAAGAATGGGAAGCTGGACTTAATGAGGCAGATGTTAATGCATTAAATACATTAGGCCTTTATGATAAGATAAAGGAGTATTCAGATCAAGGAAATGCATATCTGGCATTAATAGATGCAGGTGAGGTTAAGTTTGAACAGATATCTAATCGAACTATGGCTTATGGATATGATTTTTCAGGAAAGTATGTAAAGCTGGTAAGCGGAGGAGCAGATAGCAGTAATATCGGTGACATTTATCTGGATGGATCTCAGGAATCTTTGAGTAAGAAGGGACTTAATATACTTGTAATAGATAAGACAACAGGTAAGGTGGTTGACTGCAGTTATATAAGTACAGATACTGCTGAGGAGCATAAAGTAATGCATAGTTTAGGCACAAATAACTATTTATATGATGATATGTTTTGTGATAATTAGTGGGAGATATATAAAGTAATGAATTTTTTACAGTTACAATTTTTGATTTTTTTGATCGCGACGTGGATCTTATATTATGTCGCGCCACATAAATTCAGATGGATAATACTCCTTCTCTCAAGTGCTTTTTTCTATTATAAAGCAGGCTGGCAGAAGATGTTATTTGCCGCTGCAACCTGTATGATCGCATATATAATAAGTAATATAGTAGAAAAAATATATAATGATCCAAGGTATCAGGAACTGGATATGTCCCAAAAGAAGGCTAAAGCCAAAAGATGGAATATTCTTGGGATTGCTATTATAATATTACTGTTGATCTATTCTAAGATCGGGCAGCAGCTGCTGGATGCATTTATGAAATATAATGGAAAACAAGGTGGGATAATGAAGATTATCATCCCTTTGGGAATATCTTATTATACATTTGGCGTAATAGGTTATATGGCAGATGTGTACTGGCAGAAGGATAAAGCAGAAAAGAATCCTTTAAAGCTGCTTTTATATATGATCTATTTTCCTCAGATCTTACAGGGACCAATACCAAGACATAAAAGAATGGCTAAACAGTTAGCAGAGCCAGGTAAATTCGATCATAGGCAGTTCTCTTTTGGTCTTCAGAGGATGCTTTGGGGATATTTCAAAAAAATGGTAATAGCTGATAGATTTGGAATTATGGTAACAACTGTTTATTCTGATTATCAGAAATATGAAGGACAGGTTTTTGTTGCGATAATTCTTTGCTCAGTTATTCAGTTATATTGCGATTTTTCAGGCTGTATGGATATTGCACTTGGTGCATCAGAGACTTTAGGTATTACTCTTGATGAGAACTTCAACAGACCATTTTTCTCAAAGACAGTAGCGGAATTCTGGAGAAGATGGCATATAACCCTGGGAACATGGTTCAAGGATTATATTTATATGCCAAT
>CAMKMR010000307.1 GCA_946413945.1 uncultured Lachnospiraceae bacterium
CAAATATTCCAACTGAATGTAGAATAACTGACCATTTCAAAACACATATTAAAACAATAGATTTATCTAATTTAGTAATATCAGAAGTCACAACAACAGCTAAAATGTTTAAAGGATTTACTGCATTAAATAGAATATTATCTTTATAGTGAATTGGGGCAAGAGAGAAATGGATCTCGATCGCGCCAGGCATATCGAACGGAGCGAATGTTCTTATATACATGATCGTATTCTTTACTGCCTTTTATTATCATTAAAAAATCCAGTAATAAAATCCAAGTAAGCAATGATAAAGTAGTAAATCCTGTCCCAATCATTGAAATAATAAAAAGGTTTTCAACCTGGATTTAATATATTCTTTTTTTAATCTCCTGTCGTCCCAAACTATGACATAAAACTACAGTATTTTGACATTTCACCTGCAATATATCTTTACAAAATGTCTTGTATATTTTTCTATCTGTTTCATAACTTCACCGATCTGTTCTGGTTGTCTGTCACATAAATGAACCAGCTGAGTTATTGGTGCCGTAAGCTCAAAAGCAAGTATTTCTGTATCATCATGCTTCATTACGCCCTCATCCACCATCTGATCAAATATTTCTGTAAACATTTTCTTTAGTCCCACAAGAAAATGCTTAGTTGCCTGATTCTTCATATTCTCATCTCTAAACTGCTCAATCGTGAGCATCCTTCTGATCATCTTTATATGAGGATCATTTATGGTAAAGGCAGTCATATGAAGAACAAGCTGCACCAATTCCTCAGCTGACTTAGGAACAGGCGGAAGGTTATCCAAAGAGCCAAAATGTTCATCATAATGAATATCGATCTGAGCCGTCAGAGCATTCCATATATCTTCCTTACTTTTATAGTGCTTATAAATAGCAGATTTAGCAATTCCCAACTGTTCTGCTATTTCCCTTATATTTGTTGCTTCGTAGCCTTTCTCAGAAAATTCTTTTAGTGCAACATCTAAAATTCTTTTTTTTGTATCCCCAGCCATTAGTAAAACTCCTAGATATAGATCTTTTACAATACACGCATTGAGTGAGGTACCTATGCTATGCCTCTTCCTATCACATCAACATAACGCATACTTAAATATAAAGCATAGGACATACCTATGCTTTATATTTTCACATTTTTTCAAAATTATAATAATTTATCAGCTTCTTACTGTCTATTAAAAAAATCTTAATTTTCGGTAAATTATTATTCTTATATTAGTTCTTTTACTTCTCTATCTTATGTCATTATCTCTATCCGCCCATTTTTTAAATTCATCATATGGAACCGGTCTTGAATAATAGAATCCCTGCAAAGCTTTAGCAGAACAATCAAGGACTTTTTCCCTCATATTCAGATTTTCTATTCCTTCAACACAGGTTTCTGAATTATAGATATCTGCATATTCAACCAGACATCTTAAGGCCTCTCTTTCCTTATCACTGAATTCTATATCCCTGATAAAAGACCTGTCTATCTTTACTATGTCAAGATCTAAATCTCTGATAAGATTTGCAGAGGAATAACCTGTTCCAAAATCATCTAAAGCAAAACGCACTCCATAACTCTTAAGCTGGGCGATGATATTTTTTAGCCTGTTCTTTTCAATCAGTCTGCATCTTTCAGTAAGTTCAAGGCAGAGACTTTGTGCTGGATAACCAACTTCCTCTAACAGTTTGATAACATCCCTTACAAATGTACCCTTTTGCAGCTGCGTATATGCAATATTTACATGTAATAAAAAGTCTTTATCATTTTTAACAATAGGGAGAAAATCAGTTATAGACCTTTTAAGGATCCAAAGTCCTAACTGATAGAATCTGGCATCATTTTCTACAACCGGCATAAATACATCCGGTGGCACAAATCCAAATTCATCATCACTCCAGCGGAGCAAAGCCTCAGCTGCAATGAGTTTCTCACTCTTTGCATCAACTATAGGCTGATAATACATCTTAAAGCCTTTAAAATCTTCCATGATTGATATACGGATCCTGTTTATCTTTTGAATTGTTTCCTGGGATTTTTCCCTTGCAACATCATAAAAATCAACTAAAGTTCCATTTTCCTCTCTCTTTGATTTCTGGAAGGCAGTATTTAAACATACAAATATTGTATTATCATCCACATTAAACTGATCAAGTTTAAGAAATGCTCCGTTTAATCTAAGTGGCACTTTATATTCATCAACATCGATGCCATCCTGCATCCATTGACTAAGTTTTTCGTATTTTTCTTTTAATTTTTCTATGCTGATACTATGGCTGATAAGAATTGACTGTGTTCCGTCCAGCCTGAAAAAGTCCCCGTAATTTGCAAGTTCACTGGCAAAATGTCTTGCCATCTGATAAATAGTCTTATTACCGACTTCGTAACCATATAATGAATTTACTCTTGAAAACTGAGACGGACCAAACATGACAATAGTTGCTTCAACGTGATTCTTGATATGTTCTTTCAGCGCTTCAAAAAAACCAGCTCTGTTCATAAGTCCTGTAAGATTATCAATTTTATTTTCAAGACTGTTATTTTTGATGCTGCCCCCAAAATATTTAGGTTTTCCATTTTCATCACGCACTACAATGCCTCTGCAGGTACACATATCATATCGTCCGCTTCTTTCTCTTGCTCGATACTGCATATCATGTGCATTCATCTCACCACTAAATATTTTTTCAATGCTTTTATGATAAGCATCCCTGTCATCTGGATGGATATTCTTTTCCCACTTTTCTCCTGCATTTATCATATGAGTTCC
>CAMKMR010000308.1 GCA_946413945.1 uncultured Lachnospiraceae bacterium
AAGGCCTTCTTTATCCATTAACCAGTCCCTTAATGCTTCTACGTCTTTAGTCTTATCTAAAGAAAGCATTGGTGATGGATGTTTTTCTTTAGGAAGTTCTGAAACAACCTCATACCCAACTCTTATTGTAGGGCTGTTAGAAAGGACCGTATTTAATTCCTTTTCTAATTCTAGTAATTCATCATAAAGCTTATCATATTCAAAATTAGACATTATCTCTTCTGAATCCATATAATAAGCCTTTGAAGCTTTATTAAGAAGATCAATAAGATCTTTCATTCTTTGTAACTTGTCCACTGACTAACCTCCTCAACTCTTTTTCTTCAGCAGATGTGATCTCTCTATATTCTCCCGGCTTAAGATCACCTAAATGAATATTTATTTCCCTTATTCTCTTAAGATAAGTAACCCTGTATCCAAAGTATTCACACATTCTTCTGATCTGTCTGTTTAATCCCTGAGTAAGGATTATCCTAAAGGAATTTCTTCTCTGTTTTTCAACTTTACATTTCTTAGTAACTGTATCAAGGATTGGAACTCCTTCTCTCATTCCCTTGATAAAATCTTCTGTTATCTCTTTATCTACTCTTACAATATATTCCTTTTCATGATTATATCTTGATTTCTGGATCATATTGCTAAGATCTCCATCATTAGTAAGAAGAAGGAGGCCTTGTGAGTCCTTATCAAGTCTTCCTACATAACTAAGCTTTACCGGATAATCAAATGATCTAAATAGGCTGTCTTTATCTGCTTCTTTAGCAGTACAAACCTTTCCAAGGGGCTTATTATAAACAAGTATAACTTTCTTTTTTGCAGGAGTAAGAAGTTTTCCATCAAGAAGAACTAAGTCATCTTCTCCTACCTTATCACCCATAACAGCTACTTTACCATTTATCATTACTCTTCCATCTGCAATCGCTTCATCAGCCTTTCTTCTGGAAAGGGCACCTGATTCACTTATATATTTATTTAATCTTATTTTTTCTTCCATATACACCTAATCCTATATTTATATTTATAAATCTTAAAATTATTAACCAAAATAATATTTTTATTGAAAAATATTAACTAAAAAAGTATAATTCACTTGTTATATATATTTTTACTTTAAGAAAATAAAAGGGGAAAACAAGTGGATAAAATTGACATTAAATTAATACAGCTTTTACAGGAAAACGCAAGATATCCTCTTAAATATCTTGCTGCACAGGTATTCTTATCATCTCCAGCTGTTTCAGCAAGAATAGAAAGACTTGAGAAATGCGGTATCATAAGTGGATATCACGCAAATATAGACCCTCTTACCTTAGGCTATCATATCACTGCATTTATAAATCTTTCTCTTGATCCAAAAAGAAAACCTGAATTCTATCCTTTCATAGCAGCATGTCCAAATGTACTTGAATGTGATTGCGTAACTGGTGAGTTTTCAATGCATATAAAAGTAACATTTCCAAGTACCATCGAACTTGATACTTTTATTGGACAGCTCCAGCGTTTTGGAAAAACAGAAACTCAGATAGTTTTCTCAACCCCTGTACCAAACAGAGGTATAGACATTACACAGTTTGAAGAAATAGAAAAAGAAAAGGAAAAAGAGAAACTTAATTAAGTTTCTCATAAAATTCCTTGAAAGAAGGATCCTCTTCCATACATTTTTCTTCATCTTCTTTAACCATTCGATATACTTCCTGAATGGAATCACTTTCGGTAACTGTATTTATATAATCTTCTACAGATTTATCTTTAGTTCTGTTATCTATAAGCAGTTTAGCATTAGAATCAGTAATGATATATAAAGGTGACATTATATCTAGCGGCGTTGATTCAACGCCGTTTATTGTTGAATTATAAACCGGATATACAATATATGTATTATCAACCGGTCCATCCACTACATAACATACAAGGTTATTATAGTCTGTAACAACCTTCGATTTACTTATTATCATTGTCATATCGTCAAACTGGCTTGGATCAGTCACAAGACTTTTCAGCGCTTTTTCATCTGCTGTAGCCATAGCTTTAAGATAAGTATTTACAAGATTATGAACATCTCCGCTTTTTACAGCAGTATATTTATTTTTATTTCCAAACAGATCTGCAGAAATATTATCCCAGTTCATCACTACAAAAGTACAAAGTCCAGCCACTAATAAAATAAAAATAACCCATATTGTTATGATAATTTTTTTAACTTTTTTTTCTCTCATAAAAATACCCCCATAATAAATAAGGTGATGTCAATCTCTCAAATGTCAAATATGCGCCAGACAGGAATCGAACCTGCGCACGCGGCTCCGGAGGCCACCGCTCTATCCACTGAGCTACTGGCGCGAATGATCACTGTCTTACTTTTTCAAGGTCAGAACTGATCTGTTTTTTTAGTTCATCCAAAGATGAAAATCTCATCTCTGGTCTGATAAAACTATCAATACTAACAGAAATCATTGAACCATAGATATCTTTATTAAAATCCAGGATAAATGTTTCTATCCCGGGATCATTTTTTCCTTCTACTGTAGGTTTTACGCCTATATTGGTAAGACCGGTATATAAAACGCCATCCACTTCAACAATGGACTTATATACTCCATATTTAGGCAGCAGATGTCTTTCTTCCGGATAAAGATTTACTGTTGGAAAACCTATCCCCGTTCCTAAATGCCTGCCATGAAGCACTTCACCGGTATATTTTATATCTCTTCCAAGGTATCTCTTAACATCCGTTATATTTCCGTCTTCTAAAAATCTTCT
>CAMKMR010000309.1 GCA_946413945.1 uncultured Lachnospiraceae bacterium
GAGGTGGAGAAGGGATTCTGGTTATTACAAAAAAGACAAAGACTTTGATAGTTGATTCAAGATATACTGAGGCTGCTAAAGAAGAAAGTGATTTCAGGGTAGTTGAGTATAATAAGGAAAATCCTTTACTTGATATCGTAAATGATATCATCAGTCTTGAACATATTAGATCAATGGGCTTTGAAGACAGATCTATGCTTGTTTCGGAATATAATATGTATGCTGAAGGACTTAAAGGTGTTGATGAATTCCTTCCTTTAGGAGATGTTCTTTTGTTAGAAAGAAGTGTTAAAACTGATGAAGAACTTGTATATCTTAAAAAAGCAGAAACTATCGGAGATGCTGCATTTAATGATATTTTAAATATCATTAAGCCTGGTATTACAGAGCTTGAGATTGCTACAGAACTCGAGTATTCAATGAAAAAGCATGGTGCAAATGGATTTTCGTTTGATACTATTGTTGCATCTGGAATACATAGTTCTATGCCTCATGCTATACCTGATGAAAAAAAAGTAGAGTATGGGGATTTTATCACAATGGATTTTGGCTGCCTTTACAATGGATATTGCTCGGATATGACCAGAACTGTTGTTTGCGGTAAGGTTGATGATCTTCAGAAGGAGATATATGATATTGTACTTACAGCTCATCTTAAGGCTATGGATGTTATAAAGCCTGGAATGATCTGTAAAGATGTAGATAAGGTTGCAAGAGATTATATTGAAGAAAAGGGCTATGGTAAATATTTCGGTCATGGTCTTGGACATAGCGTTGGCCTTTTTATTCATGAATCTCCAGCTCTTAATCCAAGAGATAACACTGTTCTTGAAGCGGGTATCATAGAGACTGTTGAACCTGGAATTTATATTCCGGGTAAGTTCGGCGTGAGAATCGAAGATATGGGTGTTGTAACTTCAAATGGATTTGAAAGCTTTTCTAATTCACCTAAACAGTTGATTGAGTTATAAAAAACTCATTATTCATGGCTTTTTTCTAAAAAATACTTGCAATTTACATAATGTGTGCTAATATAGAATTAGCTTAGATGATCATTACTAGAGTGGGTTCAGGAATCTGAACCCACTCTTTAATATTGTTAGGGCAAATATTTTAAAAGGCGGTATATGTTTTTGAAAAAAGCTGAGATTGAAAAGCGTACCACTGAGCTTTTGATGCCTATTCTTGAAGAATTTGGCCTCGAGCTTTGGGATGTGGAATATGCTAAGGAAGGAAAAGACTTTTATCTTAAAATTTATATCTTTAGGAATGGACCTATAGATATATCTGACTGCGTAAAAGTAAGCAGGGCAATTGACCCGATACTTGACGAAGAAAATTTTATCAGTGATGCATATACGCTTGAGGTTAGTTCTCCGGGACTGACAAGGCCTTTAAAAAGAGATAATGATTTTTTGCACAGCATCGGACGTTTGGTTGAATTAAAAACCTATAAAGCGATAGATGGCGCAAAGGAATTTGAAGGAATATTAAAGGGCTATGATGAAGAGAGTATCGTAGTTTCTATTAATGATAATGACACTAGATTTAAAAGAGAAGATGTTGCAGGCATAAAACTTGCCTTTGTCGAAGAAGACGAGGAAAATTAAGGAGGGATTAACAAAATGAAAGAGATAATGGATGCACTTGATGCACTTGAGAAAGAAAAAAATATAAGCAAAGATGATATTATGGAAGCTATTGAAAAGTCACTTTGCTCTGCATGTGAAAAGGACTTTGGTAAAGATACGGATTTCTCTGTTCATATGGATAGAGAAACTGGTGAGATTAAAGTTTTTGCTCATAAGTTAGTTGTTGAAGAAGTTTATGATTCAAGATCAGAAATGACTGTTGAAGAAGCTAGAAAGATCGATCCGAATTATAACATTGACGATGAAGTTCCAGTTGAGATCACAACTCGTGATTTTGGACGTATCGCCGCTCAGAAGGCAAGAGGTATCATCGTTCAGGCTATCAAGGAAGGTGAAAGAACAGCTGAATTTGACAGATATAAGAGCAAGGAACATGATATCATTACTGGTGTTGTTCAGAAATATGTCGGAAGAAACATAAGCGTCAGCCTTGATGATAGAACAGATACTATTCTTAATGAGAAAGAAATGATCCCTGGAGAAGTTTATGAAAGAGGGGACAGAATTCATCTTTATGTTGTTGAAGTAAGAAGAAATGTTAAAGGTGGATTCAGGCTTATGGTTTCTAGATCTCATCCAGATCTTGTTAAAAGACTTTTTGAAAGAGAAGTATCTGAGGTTGAAGATGGAACAGTTGAGATCATGTCTGTTTCAAGAGAAGCAGGTTCACGTACTAAGATCGCAGTAAGATCTAATAATGATAAGGTTGATGCAGTAGGAGCATGTGTTGGTCTTAACGGACAGAGAGTAAATACTATCGTAGAAGAACTGAATGGTGAGAAGATCGATATCATTGAATATAATGATGATCCAGCAATCTTTATTGAACATGCACTTTCACCTTCTAAGGTTGTTTCAGTAACAGTTGATACAGAAGATAAGGCTGCAAGAGTTGTAGTTCCTGATTTCCAGTTATCACTTGCTATTGGTAAGGAAGGACAGAATGCAAGACTTGCTGCAAGACTTACTGGATATAAGATTGATATTAAGTCTGAAACTCAGGAAAGAGCTCTTGAAGATGCAGCAGATGAGGCATTTGACGAGCAGGATGTTGCTGAAGATACAGAAGAATAAATTATAACGAACTAATATATCAGAA
>CAMKMR010000310.1 GCA_946413945.1 uncultured Lachnospiraceae bacterium
CATTAACTATCGCAAATTATACTTTAATTCTTACAAAATTTTCATTTTCTTCCTAAATACTTGTTTTTTAATCCTAAACGCATAAAAAGCACTGACCACCCCAAGTTTTAAGTCAGTGCTTTTTTCAAAATGGACCTAGGGGACAGTCCCCTAGGTCCATTTTTATGTTAACTATTTTTATTCTCCCAGCTGATTTAAATTTTCTAATCCTTTTGTCATAGACTTTTTATATATCCATACATCTGCTATAACAAAAACAATTAAAACTATTAAAGCAGTAAGCCAGGTACTTAGTCCGCATCTTATCATTAAATACATTGAAAAGAATCCCAACGCCGCAACAATTATCGCTATTGCCATAGCAAAAAATGTATTATAGTTTTCTCTTAAAGATGAAAGTGCATCTTCCCATTCCAGCTTAGGATTTATTGAATCAATATACATTCCCATATAAGTTATAAAGAAAATAGCCGCAAACATAAGAAGAACTATAAGGAACGACATCGGTATTCCAAGACCTATATAGATAAGCCCCGCCACAAAAAATGGAATCGTCCCGATAGCGCTAAAGAAAAGACTTACTAAAGCCTTTGCATTCCACTGAGTCTTAAGATCAACCGGTATATATTTTATAAATTCAATCCCCTGCCCCTCTCTTGAAAATGAGTTAGATCCCAGTGAATTCATAGCTGTCATTATAACTGCCACTAAAAAACCAGCATAAAGGATTATAGCATCCATAGAGACCACCCCGGTCTTATGCCCCATCTTATAGCTTTCAAGAGATACTATGGATATGTCGATATTTCTTAACTTTATTATTATAAATACAAATATCGGCCAGATAAATGTAGCCATGATGCAGTTTGTAAAATACACCTGAGTCCTTACAAGACCTTTTACTTCTTTAAAAAACAGTGTTGCAAGTCGGGTCTTTTCTTTAAATACTTTCCTATCTTTCTTTATCTTTTCTTCTAATGCAGCTTCCTTCTTTCCTGAGCCTTCCCCCATTACAGAAACTGACTTAATATAATATCTCTCAGCAATAAGAAGGAAAAGTACGACAAGTCCCAGTGAAATCGCCGTATAGCCTAAGAAATAAAGGAAATTTCCAGTCTTTAGATATTTTCCAAAAAGGATTATCTGTGGAAAGAGGATCTTCATCATCTTAATAAATGCTACGTCTCCCTTAGAAGCATTTAGAATAAATTCCTCAATATCAATACTGGAAATGGATAAAATTGCCTCTATCATCACCACAAAGACTAAAAACATAAAGATAAGTGAAATGCGTCTCACCTGATCTTTATTCTTTATAACCTTTGTAAAGTTCATCATAAGTATTCCTATTATGGCACAGGCCGCCATTGGAGCAAGTGAAAGGAAAAGCCCTCCAAGGATCGCTACTATCCACTCAAAAATATTTAAACCCGCAGCAATGCCATAACCTGTGATCCCTGCTATAACCAGCAGGCACTGCATTACACTTTCACCGATAAAAACCGCTGTAAATCTTGCTCCCGCTATCTCCCACGGATGTAAAGGAAGAGGCAGAAGTTTTTCAATATCCGATGAAAAATAAAGTTCGCTGAAAATCACATTTATCCCGAATATCACTGTAAATATTGATATAAAGCAAAGCATAAGAGTTATCATGAAACTCTTATCTCCCTGCTCCATAAGGCTTTTTGTGGCAAGGAAGGTGAAAATGCCACTGACCACTACCACTGGTATCATTACAAATACAATGGCAAAAATACTTAAGGCGATATTTTTAATCTTTCGCCCTTTATCTTTAGGATCATCCATGGCATTGGATTTCAGCATAGTTTTGGTCAGCAGCCTGTATTTTGAAAAATATGACATAGCTCCTCGCCTCCTATACTGTAAGTTCCATGAATATCTCTTCTAAAGTTGCTCCCTTATGTTTATCCTTTAATTCGTCTAAAGTTCCATAATAAAGCATCTTCCCCTTATTTATGATTATTACCTTATCACAAAGTTTCTCTGCTACTTCAAGTACGTGGGTTGAAAAAAGCACGCTGTTTCCTTTATCTGCATGAGCTCTCATCATTGTCTTAAGCTTAAATGCAGCTTCCGGGTCAAGTCCCACCATTGGCTCATCCAAGATCCATACATAAGGATCATGCACAAGCGCTGCCACCACCATAGTCTTTTGCCTCATACCATGAGAATAGCCGGACATTTTCTCATTTAAAACATCCTCTATACCAAATTCCTTAGCAAAATAAATGGTCCTTTCTTTTCTTTTATCTTCCGGAACATTATAGATATCTGCCATAAAGTTGATAAATTCAAGACCTGTAAGCTTAAGATACATATCAGGGTTATCAGAGATATAACCTATGATCTCCTTTGCCTTAAGACTTTCCTTTTCCATATCGATGTCATTAATAAGCACCTTACCTGAATCCGGCTTAAGAATTCCGGTAAGCATCTTAATAGTTGTGGTCTTACCGGCTCCATTTTTCCCGATAAAGCCAACAATCTCCCCATCATTTACTGTAAAGGAAATGTCATCCACCGCCTTAATATCTTTTGATTTATATGTTTTACTTAAGTTTTCAACTTTGATCATAAGGACTCCTTTATCTTTATTACCTGATCCACTGCCAGATGAACTATTCTGAATCTATCCCTTTCAAATATTTCCTATTCATTTTTAGTGAACCTCTCATCACTAAAGTGACGAGCTTCTAGGAGAAATATATCTCCGTTTA
>CAMKMR010000311.1 GCA_946413945.1 uncultured Lachnospiraceae bacterium
TCATTTCCAATCTGAACCATAGAAACATTTACACCTTCATCCATAAGCTTATTAAGGCTTTCTAATGTAAATTGATAAAGGGCCTCACTCTTTTCATCCATATTCATGTCCTTCCAGGCCTTAGGCGCATGTTGTCTCTTAGGATCAGCCCAAAAATCGGAATAATGGAAATCTATACAAACCTTCATATTGTAACTGCTTGCTCTTTTACCGATCTCTACGGCTGTTGCAAGATCATTATTACCACCCCCATATCCATTTCCGTTTTCGTCATATGGATCATTCCAGACGCGTATCCTTATATAATTAACCCCCGCCTCTGCAAAGGTCTTAAGTGGATCCTGTTCCTTGCCATCAAAACCGTAATACTTAACTCCACTCTTTTCTTCTACAATAAGTGAAGAAGCGTCCATTCCCCTTATAAAATCATCCTCTATCCCGGGAACAGCTTCAATATAAACATCTGAATCTTCTGGTCCTTCAGGCAATTTAACTTCAAATGCGGTCGAAACCTCTTCTTTATTGTCTGTAGTAGTCTTCCCTGCATCATTCTTTTTGCATGAGCAGAGCATCGTCATCATAGCCATACAAAGAATAACTCCAGTAAATAATTTTTTAGTCATTAATAAGTTCCTTTCTTTTCTCACTTATTCCCAATCCACTGTGTGAATCCCTCTTGTCTGGGCGCACTATCTGCCCAACCAACGTGTGTATCTTACTCTCCCCTCAGACCTTCCGCAGGCTTAAGCTTTCTGATTCTTAATAACGCAGCATAACTTACCAATAACAGGATGATAATTATTCCCAGTATTAAATATGCATATTTGTATAGATTAAATGTCACACTCTCCTTAAATATAAGCATATATAATATCTGAAATAATACCATCACCGGAATACTTGCAATAAGATGTCTTGATAATTCAAAGAAGGTCTGTCCTCTGAACGTCCATTATTTTTTTTGTTCAACAAATACTCTACAAAACTATTAATATACTTTGATAGAATATATTGTTCAAAATATCCACACAAAAAATAAAACAAAATGATTAAAAGAATCCTTACAACAATCATCTTAAATATATTAATAATCATGATAATGCTTATAACAAACAAAATAATAAAAGATATTAAATTTAATATCGAACACCAATCCGAATAGTCTTTCATAAATTTGCCCTCTAATTAAATTCCATAAAATCAGATTCTAATATTCTAGTTTTAAATAACGGCAATAACGACGTTTTTATATTTATAATAATCGGCTAAATTTTGTTTTCTTTCAATATTGCTGGCTGTGTTATCGTTTTTTTTATCTGAAGTTTTGTCTTCAACACCACATGGTTGACCACCAGTAGTATTATGTACCAGTATTCCGCTCTCTGATACAAAATACGTATGCCAGTCTTCTACCTCGAAGTTATAGATCTTTACAGGTTGATCCAAGTCTTCAATTTCTACAGATGTTACCTCGTAGATACCTCCGCTTACAGATAAAACTTTATCACCTATTTATTATTAGTTCCATCAAATAAACGTGCGCCGCCAGGCGCACCATAAAAAAAGGTACAGCCTAATATAAGGTTGTACCTTTTTTATTACTCAACTACTTTATTAGCTTCAATCCTATCCAAGAAATCATTTACTATTTTTTTATAGCCTTCAGGATCCTTAAGTACTGACTCTGCATGGCCGGCGCCTTCGATAAGATGCATCTCACTATAGCCTTTGGTTGCCGCTGCCATTCTCTTTGAATTATCTGGTATGATAAAATCATCAGCAGCTCCATGTATGAAACACATAGGCACTGAATTAATTCTAAGTGAATCAATAGGTCTCATCTCATAGAAAGAATTTCCATGAATTATCTGATTAGCTCCTGATGCAGCTTCGAAAGCTGCTGTTGGAAGCTTAGCGTTTTTAATTGCAAGCCTTAAGACATTTTCAATATCTGCAAATCCACAATCGAGAACTGCAAACTCAACTCCTGGTTCATAGCCAAGGACAGCTGCTGTTGTTGCGCTTCCAAGTGATTCACCATGAAGTCCTAAAAGAATATTTTCTCCATATCTTCTCTTTGTATCCTTAATAAGCATCAGAAGATCCTTGGATTCTCTTATAGAATATGTTGTGTATGTTTTTCTATTAAGACCATGACCTCTAAGATCCCATATAACACAATTGTAGCCTCTATCAAGATAAATCTTCATATATTTTAATGTTCCAAAACGGTTATCAGTATAGCCGTGAGTAAGGATAACATACTTATTAGATTCATCCGGATTCTTAACTAATTCAACATGAAGCTCATATTCATCATAACTGCTTATTGTATAATCAACTTTTTCAAGTGGATCATAAAAGCTGGTATCATAGTGCTCATCCTGCCACTGTTTAGCTTCTTCTAATGTCTGAGCCTTAATCTTTGTAATATAATTTGCCATACCAAAGCTGCTAAAGCCTGCCACAGCTGCAAGAACACCACCAACACCTGCTATTCCTTTAACAACACTATTTTTTCTCATCAAAATACCTCTTTAATATACATATAATGATAGTTTTTCTCCTCTCATAATTTTATCAGAGTAAATTAATCAAAACTATCATATCTAACCTTTTTTCATTAATAATTCATCTAAAATATGCATTAAACGATTTATTAATAATGGATCAAAAAGGCATCTGATATGATCAACTTACTCATTATATCTAAAAAAGCACCTGCTGCA
>CAMKMR010000312.1 GCA_946413945.1 uncultured Lachnospiraceae bacterium
AAGTGTCCCATTTTAATTCCTCTGGGATCTCATTTCTTTTCTTAAGTGTTTCTGCCATGGTTTTAGTCTCCTATATAATTTTTTTAATAAAAGGTATTTTTTTCAAAACGATTGTTATTATTGTTCCTGATATCATACTAAAGATGATCCATCCAATCGTAACCATCATTGTAGGTAATAATGGTTCCATACGCTTATTATAATCTTCAAAGAACAACTGTTTCAGACAAGGATCTATCATATATATTCCTAATGTCATCGATCCCATAAAACAAACTACTTTTTCAACTCTTGGCCTGTATGTTTTGTTTTTTACTATAACCAGATATTTAATAACAATAAATACTACTATTGTTGTCATATAATCAAATAACTGAACATAGTTTTGTGAATAACTTCCATTTATCTTTGCATCCATAAGAGTACAGACATTTGATAACGCAATTCCGATAATTCCAAGTAGAATTAATGTAACTAGATGCTTTGTTTTTATTTTAGTATAATTTATATTATGCTCCAAATAATAACCTACCAATGTATAAAAGAATGGTTTTTCAAAAGCAAATGGAACAGAAAAATCTCCACAGATATAAATGCTTATGTCAATCTTACGATATGCCAGGAATATATTAATCATTGGAAATAATGAAGCTGTTACAAAATGTAAGATAATCAAAGCTATTATTTCCGTTTTTGTTATTTCTTTTGCTATTCTTTGCATAAAAGGAAGTAAAAATAAAACTCCAAGATATGCATATAAATACCAATATGTTCCAGCCCCTGGTATTGACTTGTTTAAAAGGCTTAAAAAGAAGTCTTTTATCTTTAGATCTGGGCTCTTTCCTTTCACTAGGAATTCGTATTTTTGTATTATAAACAATATTGCATTAAATAATACAAGTAAATAAATTATTCTTAATGTTCTTTTCTTTTGTACTGATATAAAATCATCACTTCTGCCAAACAGTAAAGCGCCACTTATCATAAAGAATATTGGCACATTAATCCTTGTTAGCATGGTTAAAGTCATATATCCCATCTGTTTTAATCCACTAGATTTATTGAATAGCATATATCCTGGCAAATGATTAAATAATACCAAAGTACATGCGATAATACGCATTATTTCAAAATATATTTTTTTATTTTTACCCTCTAAACTCATTTTTCCCTCCAGTTTTCATTTTTTAAAAATATTAAATTCAGCCACATTTCATCTTCTCTGCCTGGTCTTGCATCGCATGATTTCCACTTTTCTACTTCATTAAGTTCCGGGAAATGTTCCATAAATCCAGCAAGACTTTCAAAGGTAAAATCTGTAAAATATCTTTCATTTCGCTCTCCCTCAAACTCACCGTATTTAAAGGATGCATAGATATAACCACCAGGCTTTAGAGCCTTTATCATCTTATTAAATACTATTTTCAGCTTTTCTTTAGGGAGATGAAGAATGGATGCGCAGGCCCAGATACCGTCATACTTTTCTGTTTCACTCAGCTCTTCAAAAAGCATCTGTCTTACCTTTATCCCGGTATTTCTGCTGGCTATCACACAAAGTTCTTTTGAGCCGTCTGTTGCATCCACCTTAAAACCTTTATCTATAAAGGCTTTGGTATCTCTTCCTGCTCCACAGCCAAAATCAAGGATATATGCCTTGTCAGGTAGCAATGACATAAATTTCATCTGAACCTGATCAAATTCCACATTCAATGTATTCTCAGCAAACTGCGATGCATTTTTATCATAAAAATCAAGAGTGTTTATCATTTTACTTTCCTACATTTTCCTTCTTTTACATGCATAGAGTGACCCCCTCGGCAACTCTATTCATCCTACGTGCTGATCTTTCACTCCGTAAAATGGCCCCTAGGGGACAGTCCCCTGGGTACATTTTCTATCTTAGTACATTTTTTTCTTTTTGTCGTCTGTTTATTTACAAAAGAAAATGGAATCCTGTATTACGCCAGCATTTATATTCACTTTTTTTGCTGTATTACGCTATCCTTTATATTCGCCTTAATGTGCTGTAATTTTAGTTCATCCCACCGGCCTTGTAGTTATAGACAGGCTTTATTATCTTATCAATCCTTACGGTATCCCTGATCACATTTGCAATATCATCTATCTTTCTATATGCAAATGGGCTTTCGTCCAGTGTATCCTTATTAATACAGATTGAATGAATACCTTCCATTGCCTTTTTAAACTCTGATACTGTGTGATGCTCTGCTACTTCTGATCTGCGGTAGATCCTTCCTGCTCCGTGTGGCGCAGAATAATTCCATTCAGGATTTCCAAGTCCCGTTCCAAGTATTATCCCGTCACGCATATTGATAGGAATTATAACTCTCTCACCATCCTTTGCGCTGATGGCACCTTTCCTTAGGAGCGGATCATTTCCAGAAAAATCCACATAATTATGGACTACGCAAAAACTGTCCTCAACCTTCCATTTCATCCCCTTTACAATGGATTCAATGATAGCTTCCCTGTTGATACGGGCGAAGTCCTGGATTATCTCTAGATCATGAAGGTAGTCCTCCATAAGTTCTCCCGTAAGGCTGGTCATTTCATAAGAAGCATAACCCTGCTTTTTTCTTTGCATTTCCTTTTGTCCGGCACGAAGATAATACTCTGCAACTTCTATCCCTAAGTGCCTGCTTCCTGAATGGACTGTCAGATAATAATTTCCTTCCTCATCTTTATCCACTTCAATAA
>CAMKMR010000313.1 GCA_946413945.1 uncultured Lachnospiraceae bacterium
AAAAGAATTAAAAGAATTAAAAGAATTAAAAGAATTAAAAGAATTAGTGAAAAAATCTCATCACTATTTATACCGCGATTTATCTGCGGAATAATGATCAATATGGAGACAATATGGATAAAGAAAAATTAACTAAAAGACAAGAAGAAATATATTCATATATAAAAGACAGCATCCTTAATAAGGGCTATCCACCTTCTGTAAGAGAAATCGGTAATGAAGTGGGACTCGCTTCTACTTCATCAGTCTTTGCTCAGCTTGAAGCCTTAGAAAAGAAAGGCTATATAAAACGCAGTCAGTCAAAATCAAGAACTATAGAATTAGTTGATGATGATGAATTTAATCTTTCAAGACGTGAAATTATAAATGTCCCATTAGTTGGAGAGGTTGCAGCTGGCCAGCCACTTCTCGCTCAGGAAAACATCACAGAATACATCCCTGTGCTCCCACAGTTTCTTTCGAGTAATCAGACTTTTATGCTGAAAGTAAAAGGTGAAAGCATGATCAATGTCGGAATATTCGATAAAGATATTCTTATAGTCGAGCAGACCCCTGAAGTATCTAATGGAGAAATCGCTGTTTGTTTAGTAGATGATTCCGCCACTGTAAAGCGTTTCTATAAAGAAAAAGGCCATTTTCGCCTTCAACCAGAGAATGACTCAATGGAGCCTATCATCGTAGATAATTGTACTGTAGTAGGAAGAGTCATAGGATTATTTAGAAGTTACAGATTTTAAAAACATACGCCTTTCTGTTATGTGTCCAGGATTCTGGGTACATATCAAAAAAGGCGTATGTTTTTTTGGTGACCATCACCAAGACATATTAGCATTCTACTTCTGTAACTAATTCTTTGGAGCTGCTTGTATAAAAAATCCACATTTCATTCTCCTACTGCATTGGGATTTTTATATTTCGAAAGATCCTGCAAACACAGCTCACATTATGAATAGCTTCTCATTTCAGCATCACTCCAGGTATGCTCGATATTATAAAATTCTCTCATTTCATCTGAGAAAATATGTATTATAACATCATTATAATCCAAAAGAATCCAGCCACTCATTGCTGAACCTTCACGATTTCTAAGCTTAAAACCAGCTTTATACATATCTTCCTCAACTCCACTGCAAAGTGCATCAATCTGTGATCTGTTTGATCCAGAAGCAATGATAAAATCATCACAAATAGATGAAAGCTTTGATACATCAAGAATCTTAATATCAAAGCCCTTTTTATCGCTAAGTGCTTCACATGCAGTTTCTACCATTGAATTTAAATCTGTCATATTTACCTCATTTTTCTATATCACATAAAGCAAGCTAAGACAAAGTCAAAATCTAGAGCTTAATTCTTTTCCTGCTCTGTATAATATTTATAAGTTTCTTCAGTAAGCTCATCAATTGACTGATCCTTGCTCTTAAGATAATCAAGAGTGTTTTTTAAGATATGGATCACAGCTTTATCAAGATCTGTAAATGCCTCTTTCCTTATCTCTGCCATATCTTTTATCATCTTTCTATTTGGCTCGATATAATCAGCCACAAAAATGATCTTTTCCAGCATAGTCATTGCCGGCTTACCCGTTGTATGATAAGTAATCGATGAAAGAACCTCTTCATCTTCCACTCCATACTTTGCTTTAGCATAATATGCCCCAAGCTTTCCATGTAAAAGATCAGGATTTTCCTCTTCCCATTTATTAACAGGAAGCCCCAGCTTTTTAGCTTTTTTTAATTTTTCATCCGTTGGGATACATTTAGCACAGTCATGTAAAAGTCCAGCACGTCTGGCTTTCTTTATATCTACATCATAAATGGCTGCCATACATGCAGCTGTATATTCAACTCCAACAGAATGGACAAATCTTTTCTCAGTAAGTTTTGAACGAAGTCTTTTTACTGCTTCTTCTCTATCCATATCAATCTCCATTCCACCGCCATATTATAGCGGCACTAATAGTGATATACACTATTTCTCCTGATTTTTATATAATCCATTATTTAGAATATAGCTTTCAACTTCAGGCGGAACAAGGCCTTCTATAGATATTCCAGCCATAACTCTATTTCTTATATCTGATGAAGAAATTACAACTCCCTTCATATCCATAAGCCTTATATCTGAATTTACATATCTACTTTCAAGGTCTGCAATAAGTTCCCTTGATTTTCTAGTATCTACATCATCTCTTACAGCTGTGAGAATAGTAACTTTAGAAAGCAGCTCCTCTGCTCTCTTCCATTTATCGATATATTCAAGGCTGTCACCACCAATAATAAAATATATCTTTAAAGATGGATCATCATTAAGCAGTTCCTCAATAGTATCAATAGTATAAGTCACTCCTGCTCTTCTGATTTCAATATCAGAAAATTCCATATAAGGATAATCCTTAATAGCAAGCTTTACCATTTCCACCCTGTCAGAAGTAGCATCTTTTCCGGCATCCTCCTTATAATAAGTGGAATAATTAGGAATTATAAGCACCTTTGACACAGGAAATGATTCGTAGGCTGTAATAGCCAGCTCGAGATGGCCATTATGGATCGGATTAAATGATCCGCCGAGTATTGCTATATTATTTTTTAATCTTTTCTCCTGGGAATACAATTTTAAGCTTCTCCATATTTCTCTTATAAAGCACGATCTTTCTACCAATAACCTGTACAACTTCTGATCTTGTACGTTCAGCAAGTGTATGTGCTACAGTAGTTG
>CAMKMR010000314.1 GCA_946413945.1 uncultured Lachnospiraceae bacterium
TACCTGCCTTATCTTTCCCTCATCTCCATAGAGTTTTCGTGGAATCATCTCATCTACTGTCACATCAAAAGTAAGAGCCTTATCGACGCATTTAGATTGCACCATTTCAATAACTTTTCTAAGAGTATCAGTTAAATCATATTCCCTTTCTTTTAACACTGACTTGCCTGATTCAATCCTTGATATTTCAAGTATTCCATTAATCAGACTCAGTAATGATTCTGAAGCTTTTTTAATATCATAAGAATAATTCATGATAGAAAGGAAATATCCCTTTGGCACATCCTTAGAGTTTTCTCTTAGTATCATCTCATTCATTCCCAGTATCGTATTGATAGGAGTTCTGATATCATCAGACATATTGGCAAGAAACCTTGTTTTTGCAGTGCTGGCTCGCTCCGCCTCATCCTTTGCTTTTTTTACTTCATCATACTGTTTTTTGATAACTATAGTTCTAACGAATCTCCAGACGATAACACCTACAAAAACTATCACAAGAAGTAAGATCAGTGCTCTGACTGCCGTAAGTTCCCCAAGTCTTGGTTTTTTCTTTATAACAAATGACTTTTCTAGTATTACATTTCTTTCATTATCAACTATCTCTATATGAAGTTTGTAATCACCATAAGGAAGTCCCATATATTCAAGAGAGTGAAGCTCACTTCTCTGAACAGTTATTCCTGAATCATCACTATTTTCAAGATAGAGTCTTACAAGCGGATTAAGCATTGTATAATCCATGATTGAAGTCTGGATCCTGATTCTTTCCTTAGATGATGGAATGACATAATCCCCGTTTAAATCTGGAACTATCTTTAAATCTCCACAATAAACTGAATTAATAGCAACTTTTATCTCCGGATGTTTTTCAAAGTAATGATAGATATTTACCTTAATGACACCATTTCTTCCTGAAATATATAAATTGCCATTTTCATCAAGTTCACTATAAGAATTACTGGTTATAGCATACGGCAAGCCATTGGAAATGGTATATAATTTATAATCCTCAATTTTATCCTCTAAGATCTGACTAGTCTTTACCTTATAGATACCATATGAAGACAGGATCCACATCTCATCATTAATCCCAAAATAAATGTCATAATTATTGTTATAAGGAAAACTTCTGATATTTCTTATTGCCGTTCCCTTTATATATTCAATAGAGTTAGACGTTACAAGCCATAACACACCATTCTGCTTATCCTTTTTTATCCTCAGTATGACATCACTTGTAAGACCATCATCACGCCCAAGCCTGCTGACTTTCCTATCTTCTATCACATATACTCCGTCCCCATCAGATCCAGCATATATCTTATTATCAAAACCTTCAGTCAAAGTTAAGATAACTGTATTTTTTATTCCTTCTTCAGCCCCTAGGACATCGATAATCTTATCATCCTTTATTATTGCTATACCGCCATTAGTTCCAACAAAGATACGACCATCTTCTGTCTCATAGCTGCATCTAATCTCATCACTAGGCATGCCTTCTTTTTCAGTAAACCGCCTTATGCTCCCATCTTCCTTTAATTCAATAAGTCCTAAATTTTCAGTGTAGCCAGATATCCACAGATTTCCTTTAGAATCTTTCATTGTACAGCGAATTCTTGCTTCCCCGATCAGTTCTGTCAACCTATTTTCCACTGTATTTAAATCCTTATCCAAGATCTTAAGACCTCTGTCAGTGGCAATGAAAAGCTTTTCATTATATAAACTAGTTGAATTTACAACATCATTGGAAAGTCCAGCATTTTCTGTCAGGTCAATATAGTTATTGGTAACTATCTTCATTATCCCCTGAGTTGATGAAACAACCCATATATTTCCCTGATAATCAGATGCTGTCATCTCTATAGCGCTATCCATTGGAAGATTTTTTAGTTCCTCGAAGGCTCCTGCTTCATCTATATATCCGATCATATTTGATGAAGAAACCCAGACTCTGTTACAATCGTAACTTAACCAGTGCACATTATTTAATGGAGCTACTGATATCTTTTTTAAGGCTCCCGCCTTATCTCCAAAGCTGCCATAGTATATATAATCTTCTCCGGTACCCAGATATACATTCCCAGGCACATTCTTATCTACAAGAATAGTTGTAATACTGCCTATTCCCAGATCTTTACTTTCATATAACTCTGTAATCTTTAAGTCAATCAGCTTAAAGACAATACCATTTCTCGTACAGCCATATACTATACCATCAGAATCATTATCAAGTTTGACGATTCGTTCGCCATCTATTTTTTCATCACTGATAACATTGATATTGCCGGCTTTATCGTAATATGCCAGACCAGCTGTAGTTCCAATGATTATATTTCCACTTTCATCTTCAGCAAATTCTCTAATAGATGAAGATGGAAGCCCCTCCTTATAGGTAAAATGAGTCTGCTCATCTCCATCTATAAGAACAGCGCCATTATCATTCGTTCCTACCCAGATTCTTCCCTTACTATCTTCAAATATCATACGTCCACTGGTAAGACCATTGCCCGTCTCAAATCTCTCAAAATTCGAACCATCATAGCGGATTATCCCGCAGTAACCACCAATCCAGATATATCCATCTTTTGCCCCAAGGATACAGTTGGCATCCGAACTAGGTAGTCCATTACTTGCATCATATATTTCTGTTGTATATCCTACTTCAGGAGTCTGTCCTGTAACGGCATAGCCTCCCCCAACTTTATCTTCACCACTT
>CAMKMR010000315.1 GCA_946413945.1 uncultured Lachnospiraceae bacterium
CATCCACTCCATCAAGTATGCAGTCTGGATAAGGACAACTAAAACAATCATCATGTCCACACCTCATGTCATATCCTCTTGCTGATTAAGTGATAAAACTTCTGTCTGATCCGGTAGTAAGTGTTCTTGCTATAAGGCATTCCCTTGTTAAGCAGCGACTCAATAGTTATGTACTCGTTAGTAACACCCATTATCAAGAACTCTGTAGCTTCCGGCATGCACAACTTGGCGGTTGTCTCCAGCAGATTGACCTTGCTTTCAAGCTCTAATCGTCTCATAGCCATTTCAGCGGTTATGTCACAGTCTCCGCTTGTCTGTACTCTGTCCTTTGAGTAGTCAATCCCCTTACTGGGGTCCGGAAGGGAAGCAAGTTCACGCTTCCAATCCGGATATCTCAGGCACCACTGAACAGCACAGTTCCAATCATGTTTTGGAGTCCACCAGGGATTTTGTTCTTGTGGTAGTCTAGCTCTCATTTGTTCCCCTCTCGTTCATCTTCACTATGACGTTATCTGCATGAAGTAAGACATTCCGTCTCATAAAGTCTGCAAACTCATTCCCCTGATAGTCATTAGCGAATTTCTCTACGGCCTTCCAGTAGTCTTCTACCTGATCCATTGAAAAACCACCTTCACCGGCATACTGCAAAAGCTTTAGGATCTTCCATGTTTCTGCATAAGGTCCGTATATTTTTTCTTTAAAAACCCCCTCTGTCATAGCGTTGTCCCCCTATCGGATTACTTGCTAAACGTGGCATTGGCCTTCAGCTTAATGCACTCCTCCTTGATAAGAGTTGCGCACATTTCACAGAGATTGTGTCTCCTTGGCCTGATCGTTACTCCTCCGTCCTTCTCTTCTGTAAACGGAAGGTAGTAGTCAAAAGAACTCTGCTCAGATTTCTTTGGTATTTCTTTTCTGCATAAGTCGCAGACGTAAGTTGTTATTGTCATATTTTTTCTCCATTTAATAAGTAGAAACTCTAAAAAGTTACACCTTGTTACACCTTAGTTACACTTTTTAAAAGTCTTGAAAGCCGCATGGTTGAGCCAAGGTTACACAAGTTACACAAGTTACACCTTTTTTGGACTACATATGAGGGTCGGTATATACAGAGATTTCTCTCTATATCAAACCTATATATATACCTATGTTTTTGGGTGTAACCGGTGTAACGTGTAACTTTTAGTCGAACGGAAGTTCCTCTGTAATCTCTGTAAAGCCGTCACTGTCTGCGTTTGCGGAATTTTCGTCTTCTTCGTCCTCCGGCTCGTAACCCATTTTCAAGGTGTAACACCTAAGTGTTTTCTCGGTTCCAGGTATTTTTACTACCTTGGAATTTTTACCGCCCTGGCCTTCAAGAAGCTTTTTTGAAACAGCCCAGGCACAAAATGCTTTAGGTGAAAAATTCTGTGCTTCTGCTATCCTACGCATTATCAGCGGTATGATATGGATCGTGTTATCCTTTATAAAGCCCCAGTATTCCCCATTGTTATTAGTGTCTGTAAAGCGATTCATGTTTACCTTTACATAATCCATAATTGCGTTATAAGCTCTTAAGCCTTCGGAAACATCTTCGGTATTCTTAAGCTGCTTAACCATTGTCGGAAGATCCAGATATATTTCATCCTCAAAAATGTAATCTGTGGCTATCTTATCTGCTGTCAGAAGTAAGCTCATGGGAAGTATTTGCTTTTCTTCCTTCTCTTTCTTCTGTCTTTTTGCTTCTTCTTTTATCTGCTGTTCAAAGTCCTTCCTGATTGCATTTATAGTCTCTATTGGAAGCTCCTTTATCAGGTCAATAAACTTGCAGCCAGCCCATCCGTAGTTGTCCTTTAAGACTTCTACAACCTGATTGCCGTTCTGGAATATGTAACCATCTACCATTTCAAAATCCAGGATTCTGTTAATGGCTCCACCCTTCATAGTTTCATTGGCAAGCGGCCTTTCCATATTTGAAAGTATGGTATTCTGCCAGCACTTCATTTTGTTAAGGCCCAGATCAATGTTGCTTCGGTCTTTGCCTTTGCCGGAACATAGCAGATAGATTAAATCTGTAAAATCTCCGTTCATTCTGTCTCGTACTTTTGAAAGATCATCCATCATCAGCGGATAGTGATTTAGGATATCCAGCCTTACTTCAAAGGCATTCTGTGTAGCGTATGAGTCTGTGATATATTTCCCTTCTGCCGGATCCGCATATATCGAACAGGCTAACATTAAAGCTACTGTTTTGCCCTTTCCGGTACTTCCCCATAAGTTCACAATAAACGGAAGCATATTAAGCTTGCTTAGTAAGACACTTGCAAAGGCGGCTGACATATACACTTGCGGTTCATAATGTGCTTTGTTCCGCCGGATCTCCCTGGCAAGATTCAACCATATCTCGTAACTTCCTCTGGGATTAAGAGAATTAGCCAGTTCCCTAAACCTTGAAGCATCATCAAACACAACCTTCTTGTCTATTGGAATAAATTCGTTACCATTCCAACCAAACTTACTTGTTGAGTTCCTATAAGGGATCAAGTTAAGGTTCTCTACATCTGCCAAGTACTGCACTAATGCCTTTGCTGTCTCAGAAGTAACAGCTATACCATAATCAGCAAGCTTAACTATCTTAGAAGCACTGGCTATAACAGCTTTATCTACAGTGATTTCCTTCCAGGAT
>CAMKMR010000316.1 GCA_946413945.1 uncultured Lachnospiraceae bacterium
TTTCCATTTTCCTTTTTCGAGCATACCGCCAGTCTTGCAAATATCTTATTTTCAAAAACGTTATAGATTGCGATTGAGTCATTGTCCAGAAGATTTTCTAAAACCTGAACCCCTTCAAAATACACTTCTTCCGGACTCATAAGATCCAATTTTTTAATCGCCCCATAAATCTTACCGTAACTGTCTGTATAGCCGATGATCTGACTTTTCTTTCTCTCAGCACTTTCTAATACATCCTGGTAAGTTTTATTTAAAAATTCATATTTCTTTTCAAGTACTTTTCTTTCCTGCTCTGCTTCCTTAACTTCATCACTATGTTTATCTTTTCCATAGCCAGTAACTGCACCTAAAAGGAAATAAGATACAAAAGGAAGCCAGTTCTGTACATTAAGCAGCAGCATCTGCCAGCTTAAAGTTTTATGGCTTATCAAGAGATATGCTATACTTGCAAATGATGCTGACATTAAGCCAGGCATAAGTCCATTCATGGAACCAATTATGACCACTGCTATTATCCTGAAATCGATAAAGCCTAAGATAGCATTTCCACTTGTGATCTTATTCAGCCATTCAGCTAAACAGGCCATCGCTATTATCTCAAAGCCAACACGGGTAGCATTGGTAATTTTTCTTATCTTCTCTAACCGCTTTCTTTTAATAATATTTTTCTCATGATTATTTTGCTGTTTTTCTATGATCTCCGGAATTTCTTTTCTGATATTATGCTTAGGATACCAGCCATAGCCTTTTCTTGCCTGCTCATCTTTTTTTATAACCGGCTGAACATAGGTCTTATTGTCATAATAATCCTTTAGATCCGCATAAGCTTCTTTAAAACAATCAGCAATCTGCTCTAAATTACACTCATTTCCACCGGAAAGATTCATTTCTGTATAATCACTTGCAGGGGAAAGATCGGCAATCCTTAAGATAAGTTCTCCTAAATCCTCATCATTTAAGAAATCTGTATCCTCATCCTTTGCTCCGGAAAAATCAACCCTTGAGTTTTTGATCAGCTCTTTTACCCAAAGACTTAACTCCCAGGCATTTTCTCTATGCGAATAAAGTCTTGGAACTCTTAAAATAACTACCTTTACTCCGTCATTAGACGCAGATATATAGCCCATTCTTTCTCCGGTAAGAAGCAGCATTCTTCTATTTCTTGATGCTATACTGTTTTCCTTATTTTCGCGATATATATCATTTGTTACTATCTGGGTAAAAACTGGGACTTTATATTTATTTGCTAAAAATAAGTTTTCCTCAAGGTCTTCTAATTCATCATAAAACCTTCCGGCTCCATCTAAAGCTTTTGAAAAATAAACTATCATCCCAAAAGAATATGACTTAAATAATGTTTCTAGATCCTTACCTTTTCCTGAATCAAAGACACGAATAAAAGACAGCCCTCTCAGCCTGTCTAAATTATCGCGTAATTCATTACCATTCTTTTCTCTTTCGTCCGCCTCTTCATTATATAAAACGCACAGATTTTCATTATTATCAATACCTGCCACGCTTTCAAAAAAAGAAGACGAAAGTCTCTTTATATTTCCGGTAAATAATATATTCATAGCGTATTTGTAACCTCAATTATATAACCGAATTTGCAGTTTTCCCAATCAACCCATTATAACCCACGTGTCAAGGATAGATTATATACAATTATTTAATATCCCAATAAAAAAACAAAATCTAATAAAAAAAATCTAATAAAAAACAAAATCTAATAAAAAACAAAATCTAATAAAAAACTCCATTAAAAATGATAACTAGATCAGATATCATTTTTAATGGAGGCATATATTTTTATTAATTTGAAAGTGCTGCTGTAATGATCGCCATAGAATATACTTCAGACGCAGTACATCCTCTTGAAAGATCATTAACAGGTGCATTAAGACCCAGGAGGATAGGTCCGAAAGCTTCGAAATTTCCCATTCTCTGAGCAATCTTATAACCGATATTTCCTGCATTGATGTCAGGGAAAATAAAGGTATTTGCATGGCCGGCAACATTTGAAGAAGGATACTTCTTTGCTGCTACCTTAGGTGAAACTGCAGCATCAAACTGCATCTCGCCGTCAATAGGAATATCAGGATGAAGCTTAGCTGTACGTGCAGCTGCATTTCTCATCTTATCTACTGTCTCGCCCTTTCCTGAGCCATTAGTTGAATAGCTGAGGAATGCAACCTTAGGATCAACACCAAAGGCCTTGGCACATTTGATCGTCTCTTCAGCGATCTCTACTAATTCATCTTCTGAAGGATTGATATTAAGTCCGCAATCACCCATAGCAAGAACTTCGTTCTCACCTGTTGCACCTGGTCTTACAAGAATAAAGCATGATGATACGATCTTATGTCCAGGTTTTGTCTTAATAAGCTGAAGTGCAGGTCTTACAGTATCAGCTGTTGAATAAGTTGCTCCACCAAGAAGTGCATCAGCAATCCCCATCTTAACAAGCATTGTTCCGAAATAGTTGTTTGAATAAAGGATCTTAGCTGCTTCCTCTTTTGTAACACCGGTCTTTTTTCTTAATTCGCAAAAAAGATCTACCATCTCATCAAATCTGTCAAAGTTCTTAGGATCGATAACCTTTGCTCCTCTGATATTGAAACCACAAGTCTCTGCAGCTTCATATACCTCAGCTTTATTTCCGAT
>CAMKMR010000317.1 GCA_946413945.1 uncultured Lachnospiraceae bacterium
AAGCTCGGACAACGTAATATCGTCAAGGAACACTTCCTCCTGTGCACGAAGCATTGTACAAGACAATAGCAAATTGTCACCAAGATCACGCCCCTTAAGCTGTTCTATTAAGTCATGTCCTGTGATAAGTCCGGAAACCGTAATCTCTTCACCGAAGAACTTATTTGTAATAGTGACAACATCTACAGTGACCTTGTTGAACTTTTCAGTAACGAGATCTGCAAGCTGACTCATAAAAGGTGCCGCAAGCTTTCCTGTAGCAATCGTCACATGACGTTTCTTCATGAACAAAGGCTTTTTGATATCTTCAAGAGCATCTAAACCCTCCTCATGAAGTAATCTTAGCATCCCAACGCCATTTTCCAGCTGAATAAATCCATCATATCTATCAGATTCTGGAAGTGTGCGTCCAGCAAGAATATACCATTCATCAGAAGCCTGAACGAAGTGGTTACCAAATTTCTCCATCGCCACCTCCTGCCAGTGTTCAATCTGGTCAATGACCTTGCCAGCCTCCTCAGCTGTGTAGGTTCGGAGTGGATAAAGACCGTCTCTATACTCATTACAGGCGCAAACTCCATCAAATCTCTTATAGTACGATCCAGCTCCGGACCATCATTAAGACCAGGGCAGGAAACAACCTGCGCATTCATAGGGATTTCAGCATCATAAAGCTTTTTTATCTTATCTAAGATATCTCCTGCAAAGCGATTATGAAGAAGCTTTACTCTAAGCTCTGGATTAGTAGCATGAACAGAAATATTAATAGGCCCAAGCTTATAAGCTATAATTCTATCTAAATCAGCCATCTTCATATTCGTGAGAGTAACATAATTACCCTGTAAAAATGAAAGACGGGTATCGTCATCCTTGAAATAAAGAGTTTCACGCATGCCAGGTGGCATCTGATCAATGAAACAGAATGCGCATTTGTTTGAGCAGGATTTATAATCATCCATAAGACCGTTGCAAAAAATTACGCCAAGGTCTTCGCCCTCTTCCTTTTCAACTAATTTGCTCTCTGTTGTACCGTCTTCATGGAGAAGCTCAACAGTGATATCTGCATCATCACTGTAATAGTGATAATCGAAAATATCAACAAGCTCAACATTATTTATTTTTGTAATAATATCGCCAGGTATAAGGCCCGCCCTTTCAGCAGGGCTTCCTTCCATTACCTGTCCGATTTTATGACTTGCATTTAACATACTGGTATATACTCAAAGGCATTTTTATAATGCTTTAAATTTCCTTCCTCTATTGCTATAACGTCAAACCTTACGCTAGTGTCTGGCGGGCACTTATTAGTCATCATATAGACATCAGCACAGCGACAAATCTTTCTCATTTTGTTAAAATTAACTGCCTCGGCAGCAGAACCCTTGGCTGTGTTCTTTCTATATTTTACCTCTATGAAAACAAGATAACTGCCATCCCTTGCAATAATATCGACTTCGCCCATTTTACAATAAAAATTGAGTTTTAGTATAGTCATTCCTTGTTTTTTTAGAAATTCAGAGGCAATTTTTTCAAAATCATTACCTTGTTTTCTGTTATTCATTGTATTACTTTCCAAGCTTTGCCTTAAGCTTTTCCATATCATTTACAAAAACCAAAATCTCAGCAACAACCTCGTAAAGCTCAGGAGGAATCGCATCTCCGATATTCAGTTTACTTAAGGTCTGAGCCAATTCATTATCCTGATAAAATGGTACGTCCGCCTTTTTTGCTTCCTCGATAATCTGCTCAGCAACATATCCCTTTCCAGAAGCAAGAATCTTTGGAGCAGAATCTCCAGCCTCATAAGCCAGTGCAACCGCCGTTTTATCCTTATCGAACTTCTTCTCCTCCGCCATAATCAAGCCCTCATATCAAAGCTGTATCTATGAACAAGTCCATCGCTGGTTGTCTCGGTATTAATCGGTGGTGCTTCCAGAAAATCTTCAACGAAGCTTGCCCTTGGCGCACCACAAGTCATCTCCGAGGTTACAGTAAAGCCCTTGGCTGCAAGCCTTTCTGTAAGAATATCAATATTATCCTCTATAAGCTGAAGAGATGATTCATTAGCAAGATTCCACTTACAACCAACCTTCACCTCTTTAAGTGAGATGAAAACATCAGTCGGTCCCAAATATTCCATATCAAAATGTAAGAAGGCAGTAATCTCCTCGCCCTCCTCATAGCTTGATCGTTTATTCTGGCGGACATAAAGCATACCGTCAGTATTTTGATTATACATCTTCAAAGGAATCTGCACGAAATTATACATTTCATTCGCAGAATTCATAAAATTTACATTCTGCTTAATTTCGGCAGTTTGATTCTTTATAGTCTCAGCTGCCTTGTTATTAAAGGCAGAAACCAATTTTTCCAACGCATCTGACTGCTTTAATACTCTCTCGTAAAGCTTAAAAATCTCACCAGGCTTTGTAACATTTTTTGGCTCCATTGAAAAACTGTCAGCAATGAGATTTTTAAGAAGTCCCTTATACAAAGGAGTCTTTATTATATCATTTAACGTCTCCTTTGGAATGTCAGGATGATTTTCAAAGTAATTGGTAATCTCACGGAAGACCTCTTTAATATTTGCATCAGCCTTTAATGTTCCATTTTCACCGAACACCTCCAAATTATCCTTTGGAAAATCTGGAAGACTAT
>CAMKMR010000318.1 GCA_946413945.1 uncultured Lachnospiraceae bacterium
AATACATATCCAAGAAAATTGTTCCTGGGAAAAAGTTCAAATGAAATGTTTCAGAGCGAGCTTGATGAGCTGGGAATCTATTCTTATTCCCATTGTTTAAGTTGATGAGAGTTGTTTCTTACATATAGATAGGGGATACGTTATCATTTGTTGAGGTGGATGAATTTCATATATTTAAATCCTCGATTAAGAATTATTAATTATGTTATTGTAATATATGAAGTATGGTATAGTACTTTATGAATTACCCCTTTAAACAATGTTGAATCGATTATTTAAATATTTTAAACTGATTTGTGCAAATAGCTCTTGACATTCAACCAAAAAATCTGTCAGTGCTTTTTTAATTGCATATTTACGGTTTTGAAGTATAATTAAATATATAATTTGGGGACATAGTGTTAGCTTAATTATTAGGGGGCAATAATATGAAGGGCTATATAAAGGCTGATCGTAATCATTTTATGCAGGCAGGTCTGGTCTTAACGGGGATATCAGTTAATATAATATTCTCTTTTATTATGAATCGTCTGGGGCTGCCTTTATTTTTAGATACAATAGGTACTATCGGGGTGGCCATGCTGGGCGGATATTTCTATGGGATTTTTACCGCCGTCAGTACTAATTTTTTATGCGCTATTTATAATAGTAACGCAGTCTATTTTTCCTGCATCAATGCAACAGTAGCAATATTCACAGTTTATTATTTCAGAAAAAAAACAGGTAAAAAAATAAAAGATATAATCTATTACATTCTGATCGTAGGCTCATTTTCAGGCTTTCTTAGTGCGGTCATTAAATTAGGGATATTAGATAAGTCCCATTATTCTATTGTGGAAGATGCGGCAAATGCTTTTGTTGTTAATGCGCATTTTTCATTATTCTTTGCAGCGGTTCTGGTAAATATCCTTCTTAGTATTTTTGAAAAGGGGATTGCAATAGGAGTGGTACTTCTGATTGAAAGATATATTCCGGAAAAATATTTAGAGATTTTTGGAAAAGGCAAGTGGAAGCAGAAACCCTTATCCAGCGAGGATATAAAGAATATGAGGGAGCAAAATAAGAGTATCCGTCATTCTGTAAGAGTAAGAGAAGCGGTAACTCTTATAGCTACATCAGGCATACTCGTTGTTGCGATGGCGTGGATCGCCTTAAACTTTTATTTTGATGATTCAAAGGAAGAAAAGAAACAGAATGCCTACAGTGCAGCAAAGTTTGCGGCAGAAGTAGTGGATCCAGCAATGATAGACACGTATCTTAAGCTAGGTAAAGCGGCAGAGGGGTATCTGGAAACTGAAAAAATGCTGAATAAGATAAAGGAAAGTTCTTCAGGAGTAAAATATCTCTATCTAGTAAAGATAAGAGAAGATGGCTGTTATTTTATATTTGATGCGGAGTCTGAAGATACTGAAGCATATGAGCTGGGAACTAAGGTTGAATTTGATAAAGAATTTCTTCCTTATCTGCCAAAACTTTATGCAGGAGAAGAGATAGAGCCTATTGAATCCAGTGGTATAGGAGGATGGCTTCTTACAGTATATTATCCACTTAAGGATGAGGCTGGAAATTGTGTCTGCTATGTGGGCTGTGATGTTTCTATTGATAATATGGCTCAGTATATGATCAAGTTCCTTTTCAAGGTAATGCTTGTAATAGCAGGATTATTCATATTTATCATTTCGTATGCTTTATGGAAGACAAATCTCTATATTACATATCCAATAGGCAGTATGACTGCCTGCGTGGATCAGTTTGCCAGTGTAGAGGATGATCAAAAGAAGCTGGATGAAAATGTAAAAAAGATAAGATCACTTGATATTCATACAAATGATGAAATTGAAAAAATGTATCAGGCTATCTGTCAGATGACTCTTAATCAGGCAGAACAGATGAGAAGCATAAGATATTTATCTGAGTCTACAGCGAAAATGCAGGATGGACTTATCATAACAATGGCAGATATGGTTGAAAGCAGAGATTCTGATACTGGCGCACACGTTCAAAAGACTGCAGCTTATGTAAAGATCATAGCAGAGGGGCTTAAGAAAAAAGGATATTATCTTGAGAAGGTCACTCCAAAATTCATTTCTGATTGTGTAAGATCTGCACCTTTACATGATGTAGGAAAGATAAATATTTCAGATGAGATATTAAATAAACCGGGAAAACTTACAGATGAAGAATATGAGATAATGAAGACTCATACTACAGCAGGTAAGATGATAATTGAAAAAGCTATCAGTACAGTGCAGGGGGGCAGTTACTTAAAGGAGGCCAGAAATATGGCGACCTACCATCATGAGAGATGGGATGGAAAGGGCTATCCCGAAAAACTGCATGGAGAAGTTATACCTCTTTCTGCCAGAATAATGGCAGTAGCGGATGTTTTTGATGCTTTGACATCGCCTAGAGTTTATAAGCCTGCGTTCCCTCTAGAAAAGGCACTTGCTATTTTAGAAGAAGGATCAGGCACTCAGTTTGACCCTAAATGCGTAGAGGTATTTATGGATTCCTTGGTAGAGGTAAAGGCAATACTTAAAAAATATCACGGAAATGAATAGGGGGGGAAATATGAAAAATAAAAAAATAAGATATTTTATCCTGAATTATTCATGGAACAGTTTTCTAACTAAAACATGTGCCATGAAGCTTTAA
>CAMKMR010000319.1 GCA_946413945.1 uncultured Lachnospiraceae bacterium
CTTCTTACATTAATTTTGATAAGGCTTTTATCACAATCGAAGGAAGTCCTGAGTCTCAGCAGGATCTTAAAGAACTATTTAATTCCTGCGAACTTAAAACAGCTGTTATTTCGGCAGAAAACAAGAGTAAATACCACGCCGCTTCTGTTATGGCAAGTAATTTTGTCTGTGGTCTTTTTAATAACGCAGTCAAACTTCTTGTTGAATGTGGCTTTGATAAAGATGAGGCAGCTACTGCCCTTTCAGGACTCTTCATAAAAAACGCCGAAGGTATCGCCTTAAATGGTCCTATAAAACAGCTTACCGGCCCTATCGAAAGAAATGACAGCTCTACCATAAAGAAGCATTTATCAGTTTTATCTGAAAGTGACAGAGAGCTTTATCTAATCCTTTCAAAAGTTACTTTAAAACTTGCAGAAGAAAAAAATAAAGAAAGAGATTACTCTGATATGGAGAATCTACTAGGAGGAAATGACTAATGAAAAATACAGTTGCTACATTTAAGAAAATGAAAGAAAATCACGAAAAGATATCTATGCTCACAGCATATGATTATTCTACAGCAAAGCTTGTAGACCAGGCCGGGATCAACGGAATCTTAGTAGGAGATTCCCTTGGAAATGTAATGCTTGGTTATCCTGATACTATTTCTGTAACTGTTGAAGATATGATCCACCACGGCGCCGCTGTAAGCCGTGGAGCTGAAAATGCTCTTGTTGTTATTGACATGCCATTTATGTCTTATCAGGCATCTGTTTATGACGCTGTAGTAAATGCAGGTCGTCTTATGAAGGAAGGCCGTGGTAACGCTGTAAAACTTGAAGGTGGCGAAGATATGTGCCCTCAGATTGAAGCAATCGTAAAGGCTCAGATCCCAGTTGTTGCTCATCTTGGTCTTACACCACAGAGTATCAATGCCTTCGGAGGTTACAAGGCTCAGGGCCGCGACCTTGCCACAGCAAAGAAACTTATCCATGATGCAAAATGTGTTGAAGCTGCAGGCGCTTTTGCTCTTACTCTTGAATGTGTTCCTGCTGAACTTGCTGAATATATCACAAATGAACTTTCAATCCCAACTATCGGTATCGGAGCCGGTGCAGGCTGTGATGGCCAGATTCTAGTTTATGCTGATATGTGTGCTATGTTCAGTGATTATAAGCCAAAATTCGTAAAACATTTCGGTAATGTTGGCGAAGTAATGAGAAACGCATTCAAGGCATATGATGATGATGTTAAGAAGGGAACATATCCTGCAGAAGAGCATAATTACACAATCGCCCCAGAAATTCTTAAAGAAGTTATCAATAACTAGTATAGCTGTCCTATAAAAAGAGCTGTGATAAGGAGGTGCTGTATCTCCTTATCACAGCTCTTTTTTTTATTTGCTAATACAAAATAGCTGTTACTCTTTTCCTTTATCCTCACAATCATCAAGCGTCTTCTTTATAGCCGCATCAATCTGTTCTCTTGGCAATTCTTCTAGAGGATGCTGCTTTTCAAAATTATCAAGAACATATATATCATGATGGTGATGGGTAAATCTCTAAGAAAGCATACTCCTAATCCCCTCTTTAAAGTCTGTCTCTGGGGCAAAGCCCGTATCAGCCTTTAATTCCTCTATATCAGCCTTAAGAAACATAACCTGCTTTGGGGCATATGGAATAGCACCGAAATTAATACTTACTTCAGAATTAATCTGATCCCTGATTTCTTCTATATAAGTTCTTAAAGGCCTGCCCTCTCCTGAACCTATAACATAAGTTTTTTCACTTATACCTTTAGAAGCAATTAGATAAAAAGCTCTGGCTGCATCTTTTGAATAAAGGAAATCCCATATCTGTTCGCCCTCAGTAGTATCCGGACTTTCCCCTGCTTTTAACTTTTTAATCATAGTCTGTACAAGAGTTTTTTCTCCGTCATAAGGTCCATAAACACTAAGGATCCTGGTCCAGATATGTTCCATACCTAACTGAAGCGCTCTTATCCTGCTAAGCTGACCCGCTGCAAGTTTCGCGATACCGTATCCATTTTCTGGAAATGTAGCTGTGTCCGATCTTAAAGCCTCATTTGATCTTCCATACTCAGCCTGAGATCCGGCCCCGATAAATAGCTTGCAGGAAAGCTCTGATGCAGTTTCAACTGCATCAATTGTATATTTAATATTCTTTATCTGAGAATCCACATCATTTCTTCCCTGTCCAAAGGTATTAAGCCATGCAAAATGGTAAAACACGTCATAATTTTCAGGAACAGCTTTTCCATTTTCATTTTCTTTTTTGATAAGATCAGGAAGACTCTTAAGCTCTGCAATATCACATTTAACGAGACTTACTCCTCGTCTATCCTTAATGTTATCTGCCCTTTTTGAATCAGGATTTACAACACAGCAGACATTTATTCCCTGTGATAAAAGTTCATCTATAAGAGCCATTCCAATAGCTCCAGTAGGGCCTGTTATTAAAGCATTCTTAATCTTTCTCATATCTATATATCCCTTTTATGTTTTAACTTTTTAAGTACTTCACTGCCTTTTACCTCCGGCATTTTTATATCTATTCCAAATATCAGCTTTATCATTGCTATGAACAGGAAAAGAACCGCTATAGGGATAATACAGGTAGTAACAAGATAAACTGCTATTGCATCTGTCATT
>CAMKMR010000320.1 GCA_946413945.1 uncultured Lachnospiraceae bacterium
TTTACCGGAAAACTTGATTTTCCGGTTTTTAAATGTTTATTTTGGAGGATTAGTTAATGGATAATATTGATATGAAGATACTTAAATGTCTTAAAGGAAATGCGAGACTTACAGCTTCTTCTATAAGTGAGGATATAAATCTTTCTGTCTCAGCAGTTATTGAAAGAATTCATAAGCTTGAGACATCAGGACTTATCAAGGGATATACTATAGATATAGATCAGAAAAAGCTTGGTAATAATATGGTTGCTCTTATGGAAGTATCACTTAAGCATCCTGATTATTATGAAGGTTTTGTAAAGCTTGTTCAGGCTAATAACAGCATTGCATCATGTTATTATCAGACAGGGGAATTTGACTTTGTTCTTCGTATAGTTACAGATACAACAGAAGGACTTGATAATGCCTATAAGGATATCAAGGGCTATGAAGGTGTTGAAAAGACAGAGACACATATTGTCCTTCGTACAATAAAGGAAGAACTTGCACTTCTTCCAGAGAGAGATTTTGATAAATAAAATAAAAAAATAACTTATTCATTTTTCTTTATATGCGTATTAGGTTATGTATTAAATGAAACGGGGAAATATAAATGACTGATAATTCTAGACTTGGGCTTGTTCTTGAAGGCGGAGGCATGAGGGGCATCTATACTGCAGGAGTCCTGGATGAATTTTTAAAGGAAGGTATAAAATTTAATGCTGTAATTGGTGTATCTGCAGGTATATTACATGCTATAAGTTTTGTATCTGAACAATATGGCAGAGATGCCAGATATTATGTTAAATATCGAAATGATCCTAGATTTTTAAGTTTTAGATCGCTTATAAGAACTGGTAATATATGTGAAACAGAATTTTGTTATCACGAATTACCAGATAAGTTGGCAAAATTTGATTATGAAAGGTTCGCCAGAAATGCTTCTTTTACGGAAGTTTATTCGGTGTGCTCAAATTTAGAAAATGGTCAGGCAGAATATATCAGGATAAGAGATGTTAAAAAGGAAGTTGATGCTATAAGAGCGTCAGCTTCCCTTCCTCTTGTTTCACAGATTGTAAATTATAAGGGGATGAAACTCTTAGATGGAGGAACTTGCGATTCGATACCTGTTAAAGCATTAGAAAACAGAGGTTTTGATCGTAATGTTGTTATCCTCACAAGGCCTTATGGATATGTAAAAAAAGAAGATAAAAGTCTTTCTTTGATGAAACATGTTTATAAGAATTATCCAGATTATATAGAAGCTGCAAGAACAAGATATATCAGATATAATGAAACTCTTAGATATATTGACATAAGAAAGGAGGAGGGCAAAGTCCTTCCTATTTATCCTAGCAGGGATCTAAATGTTTCTAGATCAGATAAGGATATTGACAAGATAAAGAAACTTTATAAATTAGGCAGGTTTGATGCCATAAATATGATAGATAAGGTTAAGGAGTTTTGTAATGCTTAGAGATGACATTTTAAAAGAGATAATAAGGGGCAAGGGTGATCCTGTATCAGGTCAGGCCTTAGCTGATAAATATCATGTTTCAAGAAATGCCATATGGAAGCATGTTCTGATCCTTCAGGATCAGGGATATATGATAAAAGTCATTAGAAATAAGGGCTATTATATTCCTAAAGAGGCAGATATGATATCTGAAGAGGGGATAAGGGAATATCTTATTGAAGATTTAAAAGCTGCAAATATCAAATTTTATGACAGACTTGATTCAACTAATGATGAGGCTAAAAGACTCTTATCAATGGATTCTGATATTTCACCGGCTATAATTGTAGCAGATGAACAGACATTTGGCCGTGGTAGAAATGGTAAGATGTTTTATTCTCCTAAGGGAGGAGTCTATCTTTCTTTCGTTCTTAGTAAGGATATTCCTTCATTTGAAGCAAATGTAGTTACTATGGCAGCTGCGGTTGCTATAACAAGGGTCATTGAACCTATAATTAAAAATAAGCTTGATCTAAAATGGGTCAATGATGTTTTTTTTGATGGTAAAAAAGTTGCGGGCATACTTACAGAGGCTGTTACTGATCTTGAAACCAATACCATTAAAACTATTATTTTAGGTATTGGACTAGATTATAATTTAGCTGATATTCCAGATGAATTTAAACATGTTGTAGGAAGCCTCGATATTAAAGATATTCCTAGAATTGAAATTATCGGAAAAATCATAAGTGAATTTTACTTACTTATCCAGGAATTTAATGTAGAAGTTATTGAAGAAGAGTATTTTGCAAGAATGCTGGAAGATTAAAAAATCATGTATATAAGCCGTTTTTTCAATCTTCAAAAAAAATAATAAAAAAAAATAAATTTTTTTAAAAAAAAGTGTTGACATGAATAGGGGGTTGTGATAATATTCTTTTTGTCGTCAGCGAGAAGCAAACAAAACGAAAGCGAAACGACAAAGAAATTAAGCGCGAGTGGCTCAGCGGTGGAGCGTCTCCTTGCCAAGGAGAAGGTCGCGGGTTCGATTCCCGTCTCGCGCTCTTTTGATTAAAGGGACTAACTTGTTAGTCCCTTTTTTTCATATACTAGAATAAATAATATTTTTTTGATGATAAAAAAGTTACTATTAATAGATTTAAAATTTTACTTATAAAATATTTGCACATTTTATTCT
>CAMKMR010000321.1 GCA_946413945.1 uncultured Lachnospiraceae bacterium
GCGCTGTTATTGATGATACAATGTGTAACGGATGCGGACTCTGTATGCAGATGTGCCCATTTGATGCCATTTCACTTAAGAAGAGGGAGGAGAAATAATATGTCAGTTGTAAATATTATGATAGTCGGCGTAGGCGGACAGGGAACTCTTCTTACAAGCCGTATTTTAGGTGGTCTTGCTGAGGCAGCGGGCTATGATGTAAAACTTTCAGAAGTACATGGAATGGCTCAGCGTGGCGGTTCTGTTGTTACTTATGTAAGATATGCTACAGAAGGTGAAGTTGTTGCTGAGCCTATAGTAGAAGAAGGCTGTGCAGATGTTCTTATCGCATTTGAAAGACTTGAGGCACTTCGTTATGCCCATTTCCTTAAGAAGGATGGAGCACTTATCGTAAATGATCAGCGTATCGATCCTATAACTGTAGTTACGGGAGCGGCTAAATATCCTGAAAATATCATCGAAGAATTAAAGAAAGAATATAAGGTGTATGACATAGATGCTATGGCAAAGGCTAAAGAGCTTGGAAATACAAGAATCTTTAATACTATAGTTCTTGGTATGGCAGCCCGTCATATGAAATATACAAAGGAACAGTGGGAAGATGTTATCCGTGCAAAGGTTCCTCCTAAGACTGTAGATATCAATCTTAAGGGATTCTATGCTGGATATGATCTATAGAATAAAAATTGGGGAGAAAAGGTAATATGCCTATTACAGATTTACTTGAGCGTAATGCGAAGATATATGCCAATGACGTTGCTCTTGTTGAAGTAAATCCTGCTATTACAGAGGTAAGGAGAGTAACCTGGCGTGAATATGAACTTATGGAGCCGAATCCTGCAGCGGCATATAGAAGAGAGATAACCTGGAGTGTCTTTAATGAGAAGGCTAACAGATTTGCACATCTTCTTATGAGCCGTGGGATAAAGAAGGATGATAAAGTTGGTATCCTTCTTATGAACTGCCTTGAATGGCTTCCTATTTATTTTGGAATACTTAAAACAGGAGCTATTGCAGTTCCTCTTAATTTCAGATATGCATCTGATGAGATAGAATATTGCGTAGATCTTGCAGATGTTGATGTTCTTTTATTCGGACCTGAATTTATCGGAAGAGTAGAAGAGATAGCTGAAAAGATCTCAAAGAACAGACTTCTTTTCTATGTAGGAGAAGGATGTCCTACATTTGCTGAAGACTATAACAGCCTTGTAGCAAACTGCAGCAGTATGAATCCAGATATTCCTATTATTGATGATGACTTTGCAGCGATATATTTTTCATCAGGAACTACAGGATTCCCTAAGGCGATCTTGCATAAACATAGAGCGCTTATGCATTCGGCCCGCGTGGAACAGAATCATCATGGACAGACAAAAGATGATGTATTCCTTTGTATTCCACCTCTTTATCATACCGGGGCAAAGATGCATTGGTTCGGTTCTCTTATTTCAGGAGGAAAGGCAGTTCTTCTTAAAGGAACAAAGCCTGAAGATATCCTTGAAACAGTAAGTAATGAGAAATGTACCATCGTATGGCTTCTTGTTCCTTGGGCTCAGGACGTACTTATGGCGCTTGAATCAGGAAAGCTTGATAAGGATAAATATTCCTTAGATCAGTGGAGACTTATGCATATAGGTGCTCAGCCGGTACCTGCAAGTCTTATCCAGAGATGGTTTAAGATATTCCCTAATCAGCAGTATGATACAAACTATGGCCTTTCAGAATCTATAGGACCAGGATGCGTACATTTAGGCGTTGAAAATTCCGACCACGTTGGTGCTATCGGAGTTCCAGGCTATGGCTGGGAAGTAGAGATAGTAGATGAAGAAGGAAAGCCTGTAGAAAAAGGCGAAGTAGGGGAACTTATCGTTAAGGGTCCTGGCGTTATGATCTGCTATTATAAGAATAAAAAGGCTACAGATGAGACGGTAAAAGATGGCTGGCTCTATACAGGAGACATGGCTCAGATGGATGAAGATGGATTTATCTGGCTGGTTGATAGAAAGAAGGATGTTATCATCAGTGGTGGTGAGAATATCTATCCTGTACAGATTGAAAGCTTCATTATGAAGAATCCAAAGGTTAAAGACGTAGCTGTTATAGGCCTTGGGGATGAAAGACTTGGAGAAATCTCAGCAGCTATCATTGAATTAAAAGAAGGAATGATAGCAACAGAAGAAGAAATAAATGAATTCTGCTTAGATCTTCCAAGATATAAGAGACCTCGTAAGATAATCTTTGCAGAAGTTCCAAGAAATGCTACCGGTAAGATCGAAAAGCCGAAGTTAAGAGAAACTTATGGAGCACTTAACCTTGTAGCATTAGAAAATAGATCGTAGATAAAAAATAGACAAAAAACAAAAACTGTCGTATTTTACAGGGCAAAAAAAGTATATAAAAATGAGACGCTGGTGGAAACCGGCGTCTTTTTTATAGTATTTTAATAAATTGATAAAAATAAAATACTGTGCAATATTTACAATAGAAGCTTTCTTTTATGTTTTTATAAAGGTTCTTTTAATTGAAAGATTGTATGAAAGTAACAAAAATATATAAAGTGTACAAAAACGCTTCTCAAATTTGTTTAAATGTGATAGTAAAACTATCTAAAATATACAAATTAAAAATTATT
>CAMKMR010000322.1 GCA_946413945.1 uncultured Lachnospiraceae bacterium
ATCTCTCTTATATCCTGTTCAGATATAAGAACATTACCTTTCTTAACATCCCAGAATCTCATAAGAAGCCTTAAGATAGTGGACTTACCAGAACCGCTCTTTCCCACAATTCCAACAATCTTCTTTTTAGGAAAATCATAGGAAATGTCACTTAGAACATTCACTTTATCATCATAGGAGAAAGTAACATTTGAAAGGGCTGCAGATGAAAATGCAACCGACTTTCCTTCTGTGATTTCTTTTGTTACTGCTTCTTCTTCTAAGAAAGACAGGATCCTGTCGCCAGATCTAAATATTTCTTCAAATCTGCCCGCACCCTTAGCAAAACTAAGTAATGATCCAAATGAAGCAAACATAGCAAGTGTTCCCATAAGAACCTTTGCAAACGAGAGACTTCCATCCATATAACAATTAGATAAAAAGATAAGCATAAAGCAGCTGCATACCAGAACTGTGAGCTCACTTAAGCCCACCCGCCATGACAAAAGATCTATCAGATCTGTCTCATATTCATCTTTAAAATAATCCTTTGCACGATGGATCTTATTTTTTTCATCACTATGATCGTACTGGATTATCTCATCAATACCGTTGATACTATCTAAAAGGATAGATGCATTTTCCTCCTCTTCTTTTTTTGCCTTTTCAGTAAATCCATTAGTCATCTTTAAAGAGATAACCGGAACAAGAAGCGCTACGATCAAGTATCCCGCAAGGGCAATAAATGCCGCGGTAACATTTATATTTAGATAAAAGATAAACATCATAATAACTATAACTAAAGCTATTATAAGAGAGCTGATAAGATCTGAATAAAAAAATTTAAGTTTTTCAATATCAGATGTTAAAAGCAAAAGAAGCCCTGACTTATCTTCATTTTCTAATCTAGCAGGTGCGAGCTCTCTTAATTTATCAAAGACTTTTTTTCTTATTTCAGCAAGCATCTTAAAAGCAAGAAGATTACTTAAATATCTTTCAAGATAAGTAAAAATCCCACGTGACAAGGCAAATATTATTATAAGTAAAAAGATCGATCTCACTGCATGATCTTTAACAAGCAGATATCCCGCAAGTACTGACGGAGCTATGCTTACCAAAGCAGCTGCTATTCCAAGCAGCACCGAAAATATAAGTAAAGAAATATGTCCCTTAGCCATCATAAGGAGTCGATGGATGATAACAAATCCGTTACGTTTATTCATTTGTATCATCCTCCTTTGTTTCATTCAGCCTTGTATCGTTCTCTCTTGTATCGTTCTCTCTTGTATCGCTCTCATTATCTAAGTCCATCTCGATAGTTTCAAATACTATCTCATCCCCTAATTTTTTTAACCTTTCCTTATGTTTACCATTTCCGTAACTTTCAAGGTTATCCTGGTATTTAGCCATCTTATAAAAAGTCTGCTTATTTTTAAGAAGCTCTTCTTTTGTTCCTTTTTCAATCATCTTTCCCTGATCCAGCATGATAACCTGGTCAGCTATAGATGTATTTTTAAGCCTGTGAGTAACAACAATAACAGTCTTTTTGGGTCTTAACTCCTTAAAAGCTTCCATTATCATTTCCTCAGAATTAAGATCTATATTAGAAAGCGCTTCATCAAAAATGTAAATAGGAGTGTTATGCATGAGGGCTCTCGCAATAGCAAGTCTCTGTTTCTGGCCCCCCGAAAGGTTGGATGCATTTTTCTCAATGATATAATCCAGCCCCTTCTTATTTCTTTTTACAAAATCATAAAGATTCACTTTTTTAAGGGCATCATACATCGCAACTTCGGTTGCCTCAGGATCTGCCATAAGAAGATTTTCTCTTATGCTGCCGCTAAATATATAACTATTGTGGGCGCAATATGTTACTAGTTTTGAAAGTTTCTCAGGATCTATGTTTCTAAGTTCCACATCCCCGATTTTTACAGATCCCGTATAATCCTTATTATCCCCTGTAAAAACTCTTGCAAAGGCAGTTTTACCGCAAGCAGAAGGTCCAACAAGAAATACACACTCACCCTTTTTTATCTCAAAAGAAATGTCCCTTAGAGCCTCATTTCCTTCTTCATATCTATATCCAAGCTTCTCAATCTTTATATCAAAGCCGCTTGGATCAGCAGTTACATTTTTATCTTCCTCTTCTGGAAGAGTAAGAAAATAAATAATCCTATCCGCTATTGCAGCACTCTGTAACGCTCTCTGATGATACGAGCCAAGTTTTCTTAATGGATAAAAACACTCTGCACCAAGAAGGATAAACATCACGATCCCCTGAAGAGTTACCTCACCCTTGAAGTAAAAATCAAAAGCTGTAACTAATGCTACTGCCGCTCCTCCGTAAGAAAAAAGGTCAAGAAGAAGATTATAGCCAAGCTGCATACGCTGAAGTTTCATAGATAAGCTGCTATAAGAGTTAGCCTCTTTATCAAGAATGTCTGCTCTTTCTTCATCAGCCCCGTAGATCTTTAAGGATGTAAGTCCCTCCATGCTGTTAAGATAACTATCTCCAAGTTCTGTATAAGCCTGCACATATTCAGCATATTTATCTTTAAGGAGTTTCTGAACCCCGACAATACAAAAAGGCATTATAAAAGCAAAAACAAATAAAATTATTGTGCCGGATACATTTACCTTTAATAAAAAGA
>CAMKMR010000323.1 GCA_946413945.1 uncultured Lachnospiraceae bacterium
TCCTTTTGGTGTAATTTATTTTACCAAGTTGTGCAAATATCACTTGACATTGAGGATTGTTTGTGTTTTTTTTCTTTTAGCTATATATGACATGATAATAGGTATATAATGTTGGTTAAGAGACGAAAAATCTAAAGATATTGCAGTATATTATAAGGGGGGCTTATATGGTATATGCAAGTTTTGGTATTGTGGCATTTCTGGTGGTTATAATCATCAATTATGAAGTGCTTAATCCCAGGGTGGATCATAGATATTTTATAGCATTTGAAGAATATAGAAGATTCCTGCTTAGTGTTTTATTATTTATAGCATTAGATTTTATGTGGGGTATTCTGGATGCGAAGGAGATAATGTTCTGGCTCTATGTTGATACAGTTATCTATTTCCTTTCCATGTCATTAACAGTTATCCTATGGACGCAATATGTTATTAAACTTCTTAATAATAATAATAATAATAATAAGTGGTTTGAGGTGCTGATAAATTTTTTATGTCAGATCTATGCTATTTACATCATAATTATTCTTATCATTAATTTTTATAAACCGATAATCTTTAGTTATGATACTAAATATGAGTTTACTTCAGGTACAGCCAGGCTTATAACTTATGAAATTCAGATAGGGTTTTTCCTGCTTGTTGCTATTTATACATTGCTCCAGGGAGGAAAGAGGAAAGATAGAGAGGGATGGAGATATCTTGCCATAGGGGTGTTTGGCATTGAACAGCTGATCTGTATAGGAATTCAGATGTATTACTGGGTGGTTCCTGTTTATACAATAGGCTGCTTAATTGGAACCTGTACATTGCATACTTTTGTTTTCGAAGATAGAAAAGTGGAATATCAGGAAAAACTTGAAAAATTATTAGAGATAAATAAGAAACAAAAGGAAGAGATCGGATCTGCTAAACAGGTGGCTTATAGAGATCCTTTAACAGGAGTTAAAAGTAAGAATGCTTATGTAGAAGCAGTTGAAAAGCTTAATGATTCAATTAAAAAAGAGATTATTACAGATCTTGGTATTATGGTTTTTGATTTAAATGACTTAAAGACGGTAAATGATACACTTGGACATGAGGCTGGAGATCAATATATTAAAGATGGCTGTATGATGATCTGTAATAAATTTGCTCATAGTCCGGTTTTTCGTATAGGTGGAGATGAATTCACAGTAATCCTTCAAGGTTCTGATTTTAATAATAGAGAAGGCTTAATCTCAGAGTTTGAAAATGAAGTGGAAGAAAACCTTAAAAGTAATAAAGTTGTTGTTGCTTCCGGTTTAGGAATCTATATTCCAGATAAAGATAAATATGTGGATGATATATTTGAACGGGCAGATAAAAAGATGTATGAACGAAAGAAATCTCTTAAAGAGATGAAATAAATTTCTGAATAAGGATTTGGATCAAGAGAACTTATGGGTGAACCACCACATTAGTTCTCTTGATTTTTATAAGGGGAAAGAAGATAATAAAATAAATTTTTAATGACTGAAAACGGGGGATAATATGTTTAATAAACATGATTTAGATAGAAATGCCTGTATGCTCCGTGGGCCGCTGGCACATCATGGATATGACTGGTGGTGGCATTCATTTACAGCACAGGATAAAGAGACAGGAGAAGATAAGGCTTTTTTTATAGAATATTTTCTTTGTAATCCGGCTCTTGCAGAGGATCGGCCGGTCTTTGGACAACTTCCGGAGAATAGAAAGGCTGGAAAATATCCTTCTTATTTAATGGTAAAGGCAGGAACCTGGGGAGAGGAACATTTTCAGATACACAGGTTTTTTGCATGGAAAGATGTAAAGCTTCATGGAGAGGCGCCTTATAAGATAAAAGCAGATGACTGCTTTGCATCAGAGAATCATCTTAAAGGCAGCGTAAAAGTTACGAAAGATGAGGCAGCCATGCATCCTGAGTGGATGTCGGATGCAGGGGATATGACCTGGGATCTTCGTATAGATAAAAAGATTGCCTTTAATGTAGGTTATGGTGCAAGTACTCCTTTTAGAATAGCGGAAGCATTTGCCATGTACTGGCATGCAGAAGGAATGAAGAGTACTTACGAAGGAGAGATCACCTGCAATGGCAGAAAATATATCGTGACTCCGGAAAAAAGTTACGGATATGCAGATAAAAACTGGGGAAGAGATTTTACCAGTCCATGGGTATGGCTTTCTTCAAATTGTCTTATCAGTAAGAAGACGGGGCAGAAGCTTAATGATAGCGTTTTTGATATAGGCGGAGGAAGGCCAAAGATCTATTTTGTGCCTCTTGATAGAAGACTTTTGGGAGTATTTTATTATGAAGGAAAGGAATATGATTTCAATTTCTCGAAGCTTCACCTTAAAGTAAAGACAGATTTTAAGTTTGAAGAAAAAGAAGATCTAGTTATCTGGCGGGTAAGGCAGGAAAATATCCATGCTGTAATGGAGACGGAGATATATTGTAAGAAAAAGGATATGATCCTGGTTAATTATGAAGCGCCGGATGGAAGCAAGAGACATAACAAACTATGGAATGGCGGAAATGGCTGGGGAACAGTAAAACTTTATGATAAAGAAGATGGAAAAGATGTTTTAGGTTATGTGGATTATATAAAACAATTGC
>CAMKMR010000324.1 GCA_946413945.1 uncultured Lachnospiraceae bacterium
CATAAACCATATAAAAGAAACCCTCTCAATTTCTCCAGTTTACATCTAAAGAAATAAACCAAAAGGAAAAGAAAGGGTTAAATATTTAATGATTATTTACGATTTGCACGCATACGCATACGTGAATCAAGAATCTTCTTTCTGATTCTAAGGCTCTTTGGTGTGATCTCCAATAACTCATCATTATCAAGGAAATCAAGAGACTGTTCAAGTGACATTACCTTAGGTGGTACAAGCTTAAGAGCATCATCAGCACCTGAAGAACGGGTATTTGAAAGATGTTTTGTCTTACAAACATTAACTTCGATATCTTCTGCCTTACCTGTTTCACCAACTACCATTCCGGCATATACTTCAGTACCTGCTCCAATGAAAAGAGTACCTCTTTCCTGAGCATTGAAAAGACCATAAGTGATAGAAGTACCATTTTCGAATGCAATAAGAGAACCGTTAGATCTGTAATTAAGATCTCCCTTATAATCATCATATCCATCGAAAATTGTATTGATAATGCCATTACCCTTTGTAGCTGTCATAAATGGACCACGGAATCCGATAAGTCCACGAGAAGGGATCCTAAACTCAAGTCTAGTTGTACCTGAATCTGAAGGTGACATGCCGGAAAGTTCACCCTTACGGATACTCATCATATTAATGACTGTTCCAGCAAATTCATCTGGCACATCGACTACAGCCTGCTCATAAGGCTCACTCTTCTTGCCGCGCTCATCATACTGATATATAACTTCTGCCTTTGATACAGCAAATTCATAGCCTTCACGCCTCATATTCTCTATAAGAACAGAAAGGTGAAGTTCACCACGTCCAGATACTTTGAAACAATCTGTTGAATCTGTATCTTCAACGCGAAGTGAAACATCAGTATTAAGCTCTCTATATAACCTGTCTCTTAAATGTCGTGAAGTAATAAACTTACCTTCCTTACCAGCGAGAGGCGAATCATTTACAAGGAAATTCATACTGATCGTAGGCTCTGATATCTTCTGGAAAGGAATAGCATCTGGCATATCCGGAGAGCAGATCGTATCACCGATCTTAAGATCGGAAATACCTGAAATCGCAACGATAGAACCAACTGTCGCTTCGTTAACTTCTACCTTGGCAAGTCCATTATATTCATAAAGCTTTGTAATCTTAACTTTTTCTTTTCTATCTTTATCATGGTGATTTACGATAAGAGCTTCCTGGTTAACCTTAACAGTACCATTATCGATCTTACCGACACCTATACGACCAACAAATTCGTTGTAATCGATTGTAGAGATAAGAACCTGAAGACCAGCTTCCGGATCTCCCTCTGGAGCAGGAATATGCTTTACTATAGTCTCAAAAAGAGGCTTCATATCAGTACCTCTTTCATCTGCTGTATAAGAACAGATTCCATCTCTTGCCGAAGCATATACAAATGGACAGTCAAGCTGTTCATCTGATGCGTTAAGATCCATAAGAAGTTCAAGAACCTCTTCTTCAACAGCTTCAGGCCTTGCATCTGGTCTGTCAATCTTGTTCACACATACAACAACTGAAAGATCAAGTGAAAGAGCTTTCTGAAGCACGAATCTTGTCTGAGGCATTGGTCCTTCAAATGCATCAACAACGAGAATAACTCCATTTACCATCTTAAGAACTCGCTCAACTTCACCACCAAAGTCTGCATGGCCTGGAGTATCAATGATATTGATCTTTGTTCCATTATACATAACAGCTGTATTCTTAGAGAGGATTGTGATACCTCTTTCTCTTTCAATATCATTTGAATCCATTACTCTTTCAGCAACTTCTTCATTTTCACGGAAAACACCGCTCTGACGCAGGAGTGCGTCAACTAAAGTTGTTTTACCATGGTCTACATGAGCGATAATCGCAACGTTTCTTGTGTCATCTCTTTTAATATTCATCTTAAGTTTCTTCCTTACATCTGGCTAGAATAATTTGGTGCTTCTTTTGTTATCTGAATGTCATGTGGATGACTTTCACGAAGAGCAGCAGGTGTGATCTTAACAAACTGAGCCTTCTCATGAAGTTCATCGATTGTAGCAGCTCCACAATAACCCATACCTGAACGAAGGCCACCGATAAGCTGGAAAACTGTATCTTCTACAGAGCCCTTATAAGCAACTCTTCCTTCAACACCTTCTGGAACAAGCTTCTTAGCACCTGTCTGGAAGTAACGATCCTTAGAACCTGCTTCCATAGCTGCAAGTGAGCCCATACCACGATATACTTTATATTTTCTTCCCTGATATAATTCGAAATCACCAGGGGCCTCATCAGTTCCTGCGAACATTGAGCCCATCATACATACACTTCCACCAGCTGCAAGAGCCTTAGTTATATCACCTGAATACTTGATACCACCATCAGCGATAACTGGGATTCCAGATTCATGTGCAGCTTCATACGCATTCATAACTGCTGTGATCTGTGGAACACCGATACCAGCAACGATACGAGTTGTACAGATTGAACCAGGTCCAATACCGATCTTAACAGCATCTACGCCTGCTTCGATCATAGCCTTTGTTCCTTCATATGTACAACGATACGAGTTGTACAGATTGAACCAGGTCCAATACCGATCTTAACAGCATC
>CAMKMR010000325.1 GCA_946413945.1 uncultured Lachnospiraceae bacterium
ACGGTTTTTAAGGATATGCACCGGATTTCTTGAATGTCCAAGTGCAATATAATGGAAACCTTTTCTTGCAAGACTTTCTCTTTGGAAAGGCATATGATCACTATCTCCACCACATCCTAAAAGTATATTGATAGCTCCCGGCTTTCCTGGATTTATCCTGCCTATTATATCCTCCCTATGGATTTCTTTTCCATAAGAATAACCTGTAATACAAGTATTAATATTCTTTAAATATGCATTTGTTGTTTTTTCCGCAGGAAGTATCGCTGTCTTAGATCTGAATTTAAAATGAGCCGCATCACTGCTAGCTTCCATATAATCCCTATCTCCGGCAACAATTATAGTTCTTGTGTGCTCAAGTTTTTGAAGTTTTTCATCTACCTTTAAAAGGTCTTCAAAACTTGGAGGCGCATCAAATAAATTTCCTGCTATGAGAAGAAGTTCAACCTTTTTCTCATTACAATCTGTAATAATCTGATCAAATGCTTCTTCTATTTCATTTACCCTTTTTTCACTCCAGTCACGTCCTTTATCAGGAACAAAGCCCAGACGTATATCTGATGTATGAATAAATCTCATATTTTTTCCTTCTTACATTTTTATTAACCAGAATCCACATTAGTAATTCTAATGCCTATAAAAAGTCATACTATATTATTATAATCAATAAATCAAAAATAAACAACTTTAAAAAAGTCCTAAAAATAAACAACTTTCCATTCAAAAAACCCGACTTTATAAGTCAGGTTTTTGAAAAATAAAACGTATTTAATTTAAAAGATTCTTCAGCATTGCTTCAAGCTCTGCTGTATCTGAAGCATATATTTTCTTAATCTTAGGAAAACAGGTACATGAATACTCGCCAACCTTATTGATTCCTATTATCTTTTTACGTATCTTTTCCGCCAATTTATATACTTCAAGCTGATCCTCATAATTAAACAGGACTACAAAATTCCCGCCATAAAGTCTGCCAATAGAAGCTGAATTTCCAAAACACTCCAATATAGCAGCCCCCACCTGACTCATCAAGCAATCCCCTGTTTCTTTATCATAGGCCTCATACACATCTTCCTGTCCACTTACCTTAATACTAAAGACCACAAAATCCCTCTTCGCAACATTATATTCCTCTGCATACTGTCCAAAATCCTCCAACATTCCCCTAAGATTTGAAAGACCTGTCACCGGATCTATGCCAGAATACTTGTTCATCTTATCTTCTATAACCTTTTCCTTATCAGCATCGATAAAGTATCCCAGAAGTCCAACTATCTTCCCTTCCTTATAAATCGGTATCTTAGTAGCCCTGATATTATGAACCTTACCTTTTATGATACATTTACCCGGCACATTTTTTATAACCCTCCCTGAAGCAATGACTTCTTCCTCATCGCTTTTAAATGGTCCTTCAGAAACATGCCATTTCATATCTTCATCATTTTTTCCTATAATCTCTTTAGCAGATTTAAAACCGTAATAATCCAGAAAACTACTGCTTGCTCCAACAAATCTTCTGTTTTTATCCTTCCAGAAATATTTGATCTCGGTATAGTCCATAAGATTTTCCCAAACTAACTTATCTGATATTTCGGAATCTAGCTCCCGGGTCTTAGGCGTCATCTTAGACTCTTCTTCCTTGCGATATTGTTCACCCAGTCTTCTTCTGACATTTGGATCATCAAAAGCAGCCTTCTGAGTTAACACAAAAAACTTATTATAATTTGTTCTAGGAATTACCATGACACTATGAGCATACCAGGAATAATCCCCTTTAGCTTCCTTTGTTCTAAAGTAATCACTAATAAATCCTTTTTCGCTCTCCTCAACCCTTTTCCTTAAGCTGTCTATATCAGAGAACATTTCAAACTTTTCTCTATCCTCTCTGTATATTCCTGCTTCGCAGAACTTTTTCAATGTCTCTCTTATACCATGAATCTTTTTTATATTTCTAGCCAGCGACTCCCCATTTATAGTATCAAAAGATTCCATAGTATCTGTTTCAAGATCCAGTATCGAGAACGAATCAAAGAGATAAAGCGCATTCCTTATAAGACCATCATTTTTTCCAGTTTCCTCTTTATCATCATTTCTAGTTATATCCGCGAGGTTTAAGGCATACATATAAATCCCATTGCATTTGGCAACTTCCCTTGCTGTAAGGGACATATATTCCTCTCCTGAAGGATATGTCATCTTGTTTAAGATCTTATTCTTTTTTATATTATCTGCAAAGTTTCTGAACATGCGTTGCATAGGTGTTCCAACTTCATTAATTTAATCAAGTGCCTCTTCGAGAGAGCAATCTCCATTACTTTTTAATATATCTTTAAAGGCTTGATTAATAAAAAGAAATTTAAAACTATTTCCATCATCCTCCAATAAAGCAAGTGGTTTATCAGTTAAAAGATTTTCTCTTCCTACCCTGTCATAATAATCAGCCCAGGCACGGCTTTCAATCTTCCCACCTTTCATCAGCCAGTTTTCTATCATCTCGTCATAAGGCTGAGGTTTTCCAAAATAATAGCCCTGTATCTTTTCACAACCAATATTTCTTAAAAACTCATACTGTTCCCTGTTCTCAACTCCCTCTGCAAGCGTCTGAA
>CAMKMR010000326.1 GCA_946413945.1 uncultured Lachnospiraceae bacterium
TCGACCAAGCAGCTGCTGCAGCTAAGTCGGAGGGAAAGTTAGTATTTGTTGACGTAATGACCTCGTGGTGCGGACCTTGTAAGATGATGGCCCGTGATGTGTTCCCACAGAAAAAGGTGGGTGACTTCATGAACGAGAAGTTTGTCAGTATCAAGATTGATGCAGAGAAAGGGGAGGGCATCGAGATTGCCAAGACCTATAATGTACATTCCTATCCTACCTTCCTCATCCTAAACACAGAGAAGAGCGAGGTAGCTCGTTCAGTAGGGTATAAGGAAGGCGATAGCTTTATCACGGAATTGCAGCGTCTCCTTGATCCGGAATCTACTCCTGAGAAACTCAGGGCTCGTTATAAGCGTGGAGAACGTACTCCGTCGCTCATCAAGAACTATGCCAGTTACCTCTATGATGAAGCTTCAAACAACAGAAGGAGTTTCGAAAGTAGGGTGAAAGAAATCAATCAGATGGTTACCGACTACTATATGGCCCTGTCGGATGCTGATAAAGTAAAACCAGAGAATTTCTTCGTCTTCAACAAATATGTCAAGAGCACGGAAGAACCTGCTGTCAGGTATATCGTGGAAAACATCAAGAAGATACCTTCTTCCAATAGACAGGAACTTATGGATATACTCAGCAAACTATACGATAATGAGGAATATTTCTTGATTTCTGGTGGAAGACCTGTTACCCAGGAAAATATCAATACTTTTAAGAATGATTTGAAAGTGTTGGGCTTGAACGACAAAGGACAGCACGATCATGGTATCACACTGATGGAAGCAGGATTAACAGGAGGTGACATTTTTATACAGACATGCCGTTCCTTATTCAATCAAGTGAATGAATTGCAGTTATCCGGTATCTTAGGTGGACTGAATGCAAGATTCTCTAAGTCGGATGAGGCCACTCGAAAGAAAGCTGCCAGAGTTATTCGTGAACAGTTGAAGGACATGGATGTGAACATGTTATACACAGCAGTTATGAGCATCCTTGATCTTGAGGGTTCTCATTAATATAATAAAGGTTTAGTATAAATTAAAATCTTCTTCATATGAAAAAAATAATTCTAATGTTGGTAGCCGTAGCATTCTGCATGTCTGCAGCTGCGCAGGGTGTCAACTTTGTAGAGGGTAAGACTTTGTCAGAAGTAGAGGCTCAGGCTAAGGCCGAAGGCAAACTGGTATTTGTGGACTGCTATACCGAGTGGTGCGGTCCTTGTAAGATGATGGCTAGTAAGGAGTTTGTCAAGAAAGAGGCTGGCGACTATTTCAATGCAAAGTTCGTGAACTTTAAGATCGACATGGAGAAGGGCGAAGGACCGGAAGTGGGTAAGAAATATGATGTAAATGCTTATCCCACCTTCCTTATCTTGGAATCTAATGGTGATCTGCGAGGTCGACTCTTGGGAGCTGCAGGTATCGATGACTTCATCAAGAAAGTTGAGGCTGCGCTGAAAGAAGAGAAAGGGTTGCCTTGGTATCAGAAGAAGTTCCGCAGCGGTGAGCGTGATCCTCAGTTCTTGAGTGAGTATATCAAGTTACTGGGTGAGAACTATATGCGTGATGAGGTGAAGAACGTTTCTAAGACGATACTAGCCGGTAAGACGGGTGCCGAGATAGCTGCCGACGCTTCACTCTACAAGGCATTTACCACTGGTGAGTTTTTGCCGGACGATGATCTGTTCCTGAATGTCTATAAGGAGCGTGCTGCTGTTGTGGCTCATCAAGGTGAGCGTGCTGCAAAAAGCTTGGATAGCAAGTGGACACGCTGGGGCATGCGCTATATGAAGTTCGACGGTAAGGAGTATAAAGGATTCGACCCTGAGGGCTTTGAGGAGTATAAGAAAAAGATGGCAGAGTATGGTGTACCTAATGTGGATGCAGTAGAAAAGGAGGTTCTGCATAGCAATGCGGTCTATGGCAAAGACTGTCCCACACTCTATAAGTATTTCCTTGAGACCATCAAAGAAGATCCTTCAAAGATCAACGATAATGATGTGATACAGGATCTGGGCATCTTGAGAAATGGCTATAAAGAGAATAAGAAAGCCATGAAGATTGTTAAGAAATACATCGAACGTCGTACAGCTTACCTTAAGTCATTGCCTGTACCGGAGAATGAGCGCACTTTCGAATACGAGGGTAAGAGAATCACACTCAACGGATATTTCATCGAGAAATATCAGGAGATACTCAATAGTATTAATGGGAAGTAAAAGAAGTTTTATCTATTCTTAATAAATTCTTCAGCCATGACCAATAAGTGTCATGGCTGAATTGATTAATAACCTTGAGAATCTTTATTCCCTCTATCTGCGTTAATTACTTTTACAGCTCTTCGTCTGCATCAAGATCAATGCGAGAAATCCTCTCTTTCCACCATCACGAAGAAACCGCCAACGAGTAATCAGTTGGAGGTTCTTCGTTTGTACGTTTGTGGAGAGGAATTGGCTTCGCCCATCCCATACTGCTCGCCGCAGGGGCCCCTGCAAGCATTTAGAAAGTCGCAATACGACAGTCTTTTTTATTCTGCCTCAACCATTTCAAGCAAGCTTGATGGCCGAGGCATAATAAAAAAGGACACCCTTACAGGTGTCCTTTCT
>CAMKMR010000327.1 GCA_946413945.1 uncultured Lachnospiraceae bacterium
CGTAGTTGTGAGGAGACCAACGTCTTGCCATAGTCCTTGCAAATGTATTTCTGGCCGGATTTAAAGCGGCTGTAGGATTGCTCAGCAATTCCATCGCCATCGTACTTGATGCAGTAAACAATCTGTCAGATGCGCTTAGTTCCGTGATCACTATTATCGGCACAAAGCTGGCAGGTCGCGAGCCGGATAAAAAACATCCTTTTGGATATGGAAGAATCGAATACTTAAGTTCACTTGTGATCGCAATCATCGTACTTTACGCGGGATTAACATCATTTGTAGAATCATTTAAAAAGATAATTAAGCCTGAGAAACCTGAATACACCACAGTTTCACTGGTGATAGTTGGTGTGGCAGTGCTGGTAAAGATAGGACTGGGACTTTATGTTAAAAAAACTGGAGAAAGAGTGAATTCAGATTCCCTTATAAATTCCGGAAAAGATGCATTACTTGATTCAGTAATCTCATCAGCAACATTAGTCGCAGCACTGGTGTTTACATTTACAGGGCTCTCCCTTGAGGCGTACCTGGGTGCTGTTATTTCAGTTGTAATCTTAAAAGCCGGATTTGAAATGCTTTCTGAAACAATTTCAAGGCTTATCGGTGAGCCGGGGGACGTGCAACTGATAAAGGACATCAAAAACACGGTGGCATCATTTGACGACGTTAATGGGGCCTATGATCTGATACTACATAACTATGGACCGGACACCTATAATGGCTCAATCCATATAGAGGTGGATGATAAATGTACCATTTCCAGGCTGGATGAGCTGACAAGAAGCATAATGAAAGAGGTTTATAAAAAACATGGCGTTATCCTTACTGCGGTTGGCGTTTATTCAATCAATACTGAGAATGAGAAGATAAAAGCCCTTAAAAATGAGATAGAGAAAATGGTTCTTTCTCATGAATTTGTTAAGCAGATGCATGGATTTTTCTATAGTGAAAATGATAATTACATCCGTTTTGATGTGGTTATTAGTTTTGACGCGTCAAGCAGGCAGGCCGTATTTAAAGAAGTATTAAATGACCTTCAAAATAAATATCCTGATAAAGAATTTACTTTATCGATGGATATGGATTACGGTGAGATCTGCAATGGTTAACATAAAAATGGACCTAGGTCCCGGTGATATGGCCCATTTTTTAAGGAGGAATAATTATGTCAAGATTAGGATGTAAATGCGGCCATATCATGGGAAGTTCAGCTTGTCCATCTCCATATAGTATATATGTTTATTATGCAAGTGAAGTTAGTCAGGCAATTTCTGAAAACAACAAGATTACGTTAATGGATTTTTTAGGGGATTGGGATGAAAAAAATAATTGCCCTAAACAATATATGAAACGTAAAGAAGTTGTAGACTATTGGTATTGTACTGAATGTAAAAGAGTATATGAATGCCAGATTAAAATAGGAGGGCATTGGTTAAGAGTTTATGAAAAGAAAAAGGTCGGAAGTGATGAAGGTGTAGATAAAAATAAGTGCTCCAGACTTTATATTTTTTCAGAAAAATGTAGTGACAATGCAACTGAGGATAATCCTAAAATATTGTTAAGTGATTTTATAAATAGTCTTGAAACTGAGTATTATGCTAATAGTGATGAAACAAAAATATATGCACTATCTAAAGACTCAAGAAAACTTTTATATATTTATGAAATCGAGGAAATTTTTTTAAATGACAATATATAATTGATTCTTTATTATGGACCTAGGGGATTCGCCTAGGTTCATTTTTAAAATATTGCCAGGAGGCAAAGCAGTTACTGGGATGAAAACTAACGAGGCATATTTGGAGTGGTGTCAGGAGGCAAAGCAGTTACTAGGATGAAAACAAAGGAGAAGAAAATGAGCGCGTTATATGTGATATTAAAAATTGTGATGTGGGTGCTGGTAACATTTTTTGCTTCAGATGCGGTCATGCAATTCATTTCATATTCATTTTATAAGGGCGACAGGCAGCTTAAGGACGTGAAATACAGCCCAGTGAAGCTAGAGATAAATGACTCTTTGACAGGTTACGGTTACAACCTGGATGTGGATGCGGATAAAGTGATACTGTTTTTTGGCGGATCATTTTATGTGGCATATAATTCGGTCGGAATGTATGGCGGGAGATTTGACTGCCCGTTTCTTTCGGTGGATTATTATGGAACACAGGAAAGCAAAGGGAAAATGAACCTTCGAACGATGCAAAAGTCTGCTGAGAAATTGTATGATTATGCGGCGGCGAAATATCCGGGAAAGAAAATAATTGTTATGGGCCATAGCTATGGCTGTGGGATGGCAGCATATCTGGCAAGTGTAAGAAAATGCGACCGATTGGTGCTTGCTTCGGGATATCGCACATGCGCGGATTTGTATAACAAGATAATACCCATTTTCTGGGGACCATTTCAAATATTTATAAAAAATAATATCAGGGTAGACCTGTACGCAGAGAATACCAGCTGCCCGGTTACTATCATTGGATCATATGATGATAAGACGCTTAGCGCAGAGCTTCAGGAGAAGCTGGCAGCGTGTTATGAGAACGCAGACTTAAAGATTTTTAATGGAATTAAACATGAAGA
>CAMKMR010000328.1 GCA_946413945.1 uncultured Lachnospiraceae bacterium
TGCATTTCTCTTACCTGTATATGAATTTGTAAGTCCTGTTTCATTTGTATAAATTTCAAAAAGATCATCTACTCCATAAGGTGTGCCCGAAGAATCAACATAGTAGTTATCACAATTTACAGGAACTTTTGCTCCACCACTCATACCAAGTCCAAAAACAGTTCCGCCATATACATTAAAATCATTATCACAATCAAATGGTGTTGAATCAGAATTAAGTCCTGAATATGCAGTTATATCACCACCGTAAATATTTATATCGCCGTTTGAATCAATTGCATCATCTCCGGCATCTAAATAGATTTTACCATCATAAATATTTACTTCAAAATTATAATCTGTCAAATCCTTATTTGCCGCATTTATACCGTCATTTCTACATTTTGCATACATATTGCTTGTTCCAAAAATATTTACTGTAGCGGCCTGAATCCATTCTTTTGCATCATAACATTCAAAACTTGGCTGATCTTCTTCACCATATTTTCCAATATTTAACTCTTTATCAGAATGAATACCAACATCTGCGGCACTTATGCCATAGCCACCTGAATAAATATTCAAAACATTTTCTGCTGCAATAGCATCATTTACATTCGAGAAAACATTTACATAACCGCCACCCTGTAAAGTAAGTGTTGACTCACCGGTAGCTTTAATTCCATTTTTTCCATATGCTGAAACAGTTAAATATCCATCACCATCAAGTGTAAGGTGTGATCCATCTTTTGTTTTAATTACCGCTTTTTCTGCGTCAGCATTTTCCGGATATTCATCATCATTATTTTTTTCCGAATCCATCAGATAATTAAATGTATTTGCACATCGAATAATTGTAACTGTTGTACTTTTATTACAAACAATTGGTGCTGTTTCTGTAGCTGTAAGGTTTAATCCGGGGGTGCGGACATTTTTTTGGACCAATTATCCTTTAATGTCCGCTACTGATTATGTTGCAATAAGCCCAAGTTTTATTCGGTATTGAATAGGACTTAATCCACCAAGCGAGAGCTTAATCCTTTTTTCTGCGTACCAGTGTATATAATCATCAAGGATTGCTATAAACTCTTTAATGGTCACACCTTGCCAGGAACGACCATAAAACATCTCATTTTTAAGGCGACCGAAGAATCCTTCACAGGCAGCGTTGTCTGGAGAGCACCCTTTTTTTGACATAGATCTGGTCAGACCAGCTTTTTCCATTTTCTCAATCCATCCTGGCCAACGATAGTGACATCCTCGATCTGAATGCACAATGGGGTGTTCGGTATCGTTCAAGGTAGCTATAGCATTGTCGAGCATTGTATTAACAAGCTCTGCATCTGGCGATATTCCTATCGTCCAGGAAACAGGAAGACCATCGAAGCAATCAATAATCGGCGATAAATATACCTTTCCTGCCGGTATATGAAACTCTGTGATGTCAGTTAGCCATTTTTCGTTGGGCTGTTCTGCACTGAAATCTCGTTCAATTACGTTCGGAACGGCAGGAGTTATCTCTCCTTTATAGGAATTATACCTCTTTCGTTTGATGTTTGAAACTATAAGCTTATCCTCTTGCATAATACGACGAATCACCTTCTCTGAAATGGTTATTTTCTCACTTTTGAGCAAACTGTAGATTCGTCGATAGCCATATCGGCTAGAGGAATCATCAAAGACTGATTTAATCTTCTTTCGAACTTCGCTGTACTTATCAGGAGCCTTCAAAATAGCTTGTTGGTAACAATAACTGCTCTTTGCCATATGGAATATAGTCAAAAGCTCATGAAGCTTATATTTATCACGTAGGGCGCCAATCACGATTGCTTTCTCACGATTGGACAACTTCTTAAGACTGACGCCCTCGTCTTTTTTTATTACTTCCGCCGCTTTCTCAAGTACGTCCTTCTCAAGTTGAAGGTGGTAGACTTGACGTTGCAGTTCATCAGCCTCGTCACGGAGCTGTTCAATTTCCTGCTTAAGAGCTTTAACATCCTCTTGTTTATAGGTAGTGGTGCTGATTTTCTTTTTAGGCATTGGTGATACATTTCCTTTCCCGAGAAGATCCCAGGCCCAGTTATATACAGAGTATTTGCTGACATTGTATTTATCAGCGATTTCCTGAGCACTGCCATCTCTTGTACATAATTCGATAACAGCCTGTTCCTTCTGTTCTTTTGATAAATGTACCAAAGATTGTCCCTTAGTACAAGGAATGATTTCATCTGGAAGATCTTGTTTTATCCACTCTGAAAGTTGATTCCAAGATGGATAACCAAGAGCTTTTACCGTTCTAGATTTGTTACGTCCGTGCTCTAAATAGTACTGAATGGCTGCTTTTCGCTGCTCAGGGGTATATATGCCTTTTTTGATACAAGATTTATGCAAGTCTTTATTTTGCTCATATTCTCTGAACCACCGTTTTAAAGTGATATTAGCTGGGGGATACCCCAATTCTCTGAATACGGATATATAACTTTTATCATACCAGATGTAAAGCTTTACGGCTTTAAGCCTTTCTTCGTAGGAATACATATGCGTGACCTCCTCCTGTTATTAATCTTATTTTGGTCCAGGATTTTGTCCGCACCCCCT
>CAMKMR010000329.1 GCA_946413945.1 uncultured Lachnospiraceae bacterium
AAGTGCACATCTAGAATCTCTAATATTCTTATCATCAACAGCAATTCTGTTTTCAGTATAGAATCTGTTAAAAGCCTGAGCAACATCTACAGCATATCTGGCAACAACTGAAGGTTCATATCTGTCTGCAGCTTCCTTAATTATCTGAGGGAACTTATCAATTTCCTTAAGCAGATCTACAGAAGAAGGATCTGTCAGAATACTATAGTCAATATCAGAGTTAACATCAAAATCTTCTACATTTCTAAGAATGCTGGAACATCTTGCATATGTATACTGAACATATGGACCTGTTTCACCTTCAAAGCTGGTTATATGTTCCCATTTGAAAGAAACATCCTTAATTCTCTGATTATAAAGATCATTAAATATAACTGCACCTACACCAACAATTCTGCTTGCCTCATCCTTTTCTTCATCTGAAAGATCAGGATTCTTTTCTTCAATTATCTCTCTGATCTTACTTATAGCTTCCTTAAGGATATCCTCAGCATATATAACATTACCACCACGAGTTGAAAGCTTTTCTCCACCAAGACTAACTAATCCATAAGGAATATGTATAAGACTATCCTTTGCCCATTCATTACCCAGCAGTTCCATAACCTTAAATACCTGAGCAAAGTGAAGTTTCTGTTCCTGACCTGTAACATATAAGCATTTCTCAAAATTATAGGTTTTCTTTCTATATTCTACAGCTGCAATATCTCTAGTAGCATATATAGAACTACCATCATTTTTAAGAATAAGACATGGTGCCATTTCATATTCAGAGAGATCAACTATCTTAGCGCCTTCACTATCCTGAAGAAGTCCATGAGATTCAAGCTCTGATACTACATCTTCAGTCATATCTCTATAGAAGCTTTCTCCTGTGAAATGATCAAATTCCATATTCATAAGTTTATAAGTACGTTTGAATTCCTCAAGACTTATATCAAAGAACCATTTCCATATCTTAAGAGCTTCCTCATCACCTGTTTCCATTTTATGGAACCAGCTTCTTGCTTCATCCTCAAGTTCAGGATTCTTATCAGCTTCTTCATGGAAAAGAACATAGAGTCTCATTAATTCTTCTATGCCTTTTTCCTTAACAGCTTCTTCAGTTCCCCAATTCTTGTATGCTACGATAAGTTTACCGAACTGTGTTCCCCAGTCACCAAGATGATTAATACGTTCAACATTATAGCCAAGCTTGGAATATATCTTATAAAGAGAATTTCCAATTACTGTGGTTCTAAGATGACCTACATGGAAGTTCTTAGCAACATTAGGAGAAGAGTAGTCTATACATATTGTTTTACCTTTCCCCTCCTCAGAAGACCCAAAACTATCAGATATACTTCTTGTAATAACTTCCTTAGCATATGCATCTTTTTTAGTAAAGAAATTAATATATGCTCCCTGAACTTCAATTTTATCAATAAAGTCAGGACATACAATACTATCTTTAATATCACTTGCTATCTGCTGTGGGGCTTTTCTTAATTCCTTTGCCAGACGAAAACAAGGAAATGCATAATCACCAAGTTCAGGCTTTGGTGGCTGTTCAAGGAATTCATTAATTTGATTAGCATCTAATACATCAATTGCATTATCAAGTAATTCTACGATTTTGTTTTTCATAATTTTCTCCATTTATAATTATTCTTTAAGGAAGGCCTCAAGATCAATAAACTCATCATCATCGTCATCATCGCTGTCAGAATCATCTGAACTGTTAAGATCATCGATTTTTTCCTTATTAATATAGTTAATCTCTATATCACCGGCTTCAATCTTTTGAATAACCTTTTTTGCTTTTACAAGTCTGTTGATTCGTTTAGCTATATTTCTGAGGTAAGCAGTTTCTTCCTCTATACGATTCTCATAATAATCTTGATTATTTGTAAGAGTTTCTATCTCTTCGATAATTTGAGTTTCTTTATCATTTTCATTCTTTTTTTCAGGAATAGGACTGAAAACATTTTTTCTAAAATCATTTCCCTGTGAATATAAAGACTTGGTTCTGTTTAATTCATCCAGCTTAATATTAATTTCAAAAAGCTTAGCTTTATATTCCTGGAGTCTGGATTCATGTTGAGAGAAGAGCTTATTAAAATATGTTAAGGTTTCTTCATTTGATTCTGATATATATTTAAACTCATTTATCATTTTTTTCACCTTTTTCCTTTTCTTTTTTCTTCTCTGTAACTACCTTTTGTTTTTCTTCTTTAGTATCTTTATCTGTTTCTTGTTTATCTTCCTTATCCGTATCTTTTTTATTATCTATTTCTTTTTTTTTATCCTTATCTTTTTCTTTTGATTCTTTATTCTCTTTGTTTTTTTCTTTCTTTTTTTCTTTTTCTCTTTGTAACTCCAGCTCTTTATTTCTTCTGGCATCTCTCTTTATAGGATAATACTTAATGCTTCTCTTAGATTCACGCATTAAACGCCATTTATGTACTTTAACATATACTATAATAAGTAATACAACTATAATAAGAGCAATAAGTATTTTGATAGCTGTCCATATATAATAAATAAGCTTAGTATCCGGTGATTCAGGTTTTTCTACTTTCCTTAA
>CAMKMR010000330.1 GCA_946413945.1 uncultured Lachnospiraceae bacterium
AAGAGATTTATAGATAAGGATCCTCTTTCCGAGCTTAAAGCGGTATGTAAAGCAAAGGATATAGTGCAGGCTAGAGAAGTGATTAAAAAAGTTAAGGTAAGGAGGGCAGTAATGGATTATATCGTTGACATTTCTGATGCCACAAGGCATTCTTCTAAGATCCTTATCGGTGTAAGTCCAAGAGCTTCCCTTCTTTTGCTTAAGGCTGCTATGAGTTTTGCTGCGATATCAGGAAGGGACTATGTAAGTCCGGACGATGTTAGATATCTGGCACCATATTTATTTGCTCATAGGATAGTGACTGTTTCAGGTTTGGGACGCCTTGATGAAAACAGAACTATAATAAGTGAACTTATCAGGACGATAGCTGCTCCTGTTGAAGATTGGAAGAAGTGATCGATCTAAAGAATCTGGCAGTTTGTCTAAGAAATGATCAATCTAAGAAATGATCAATCTAAGAAATGATCAATCTAAAAAATGTAACTAATTGTATATAAAGTTTTTTTGTTTGGGGTAAAAAAGGGGATACATGCGATTAGTTGTTATAGCTTTAATATTATTAACTGTATATATTGTCCAAAGAGAAGCCTATATGAAGAGCTGGGATAAAAACCTTGCCACTTTACTCAGGTTTGATAAGGATTATCTTGAGATCAGCGAGAAGGGGACACTGGTAGAGACGATAACAAATGATAAATTCCTGCCGCTGCCTGTAGTGCAGATTAAATTTTCTGTAGATAGAGAGCTGATTTTCGATGATATGCAGAATTCAAATGTTACTGACCACTATCACCGAAATGAAATCTTTTCAATCCTGGGACATCAAAAGATAACCAGAAAGCTCGAATTCACTGCGAGTCGCAGGGGAGTATTTAAAGTTGATGGGGCGACGCTTTTAGTTAAAGACCTTTTCTTATCAGGACAGTTTGCTACGTCTCTTGGCTTTGATACAAACATTTATGTTTTTCCTAAAAAGATTAAGCTTCAGAATATTGATAATATTTTTAGGGGCTTGATGGGAGAGATAAATGCAAGAAAAAGTCTTGTGGCAGACAGGCTTACTTATCGTGGGATGAGAGACTATCAGAGCTCAGATTCATTTAGAAGTATCAATTGGAAGCAGAGCGCCAAATCGGCGAGCCTTAAGGTAAATGTCTATGACTATACGATGGATGCTTCGGTTAAGATACTTCTTAATCTTGATACGGATTCTATGATCAGGACTAATACTTTGCTTGAAGAGGCTATAAGTATAGTCAGCACTTTATGCCGCAGATTTCTTAGAGAAAAGATAAGTGTTGAAGTTATATCTAATGGCCTTGATGAAAAGAAAGAGCTTATAGCCCTCCCTGGTACTGGAGCGGAGAATTCTCATGGCATCACGGTGGATCGTTATCTGGCGTGTATTCAGAATTCTTCGGGTAATAAAGAGTTTTTAAAATTGCTTGATAAAGAGATAAGGAAAGCTGAGGACAGGGTTCTTTATATTATTGTTTCTCCTTATCATAAAAAGGATCTGCTCGATAGGATCGATAAGATGCAAAAGAATGGGATCTACGTTTCTATGATAGTTCCTTATTATGATCAGTTTGGTTATCTGCCTGAACGTGAGTGTATTACTGGATGGGAGGTGAATCTGACAGATGCTTCTTGATTTTTCCAGAAAAGCAATAAGATGGCTTTATCTTACGCTTATCACTATACAAGTTGTATATTTTTCTGTTGCCATATTACCAGATACTCGGATCAGCTGGTATCATCTGGCGCTGGCTGCTTTCATTTTATTATATGATTATGCCATAAGAGAGGCTGTTTCTCAAATATGGCAGATCATAGTATTAAATGTGATCCCGCTAATAGCGGTAATAGTAATTCCGGGGACCATATATGTAAAAGTGGTACTTTGCCTTTTGATCGTAGTTATCACTTTTACAAGTTCGAGATATCTTCTTTTGGAAGGGAAGATGTTCCTTGCCTCGGATATGCCTGTGCCTGCTTTTGTTGTTGGCTTCGTAACTTTTTTTGGGGGGGATTATATCAAACGACCTGATATTATGAGCCTTGCTACATATCTTCCAATCATACTTTTTATGCTTTTTCTTGTTGCTAATTACCTGGACGGACTTGTAGGTTATATAAGGGCAACAAAGGATGTTACGGGGATTCCGATAAACAGGATAATAAAATCAAATTCTCTTATCATAGTATGCATTATGATAGTGAGCCTTGTATCGCTGGCTTTGGGAGATGCTCTTGGTCTTGGCTTTGCACTTAAAAAGATGCTGGGCGCTGTTTTTAGCATAGTGAAAAATGTCCTTAAGATCATAATGATCGTCTTAAGTTTTCTTGCAAGCCTTTTTGCAGGAAAAGGAGGAATTGCTACAAATAATTTTTCCACAAGCATGATGGCCTTGGAATTGCAGGAGGAAGCTCACTCTGATTTTGCTGATATAGTAAATGCTATTATGAAGGTTTTATTCCTGATTATCGTAGCAGTGGTCGTATTTTCATTTTTAATCTGGTTTGTAAGGATGATACTTAGAAAGCATGATCATACAGATAAGA
>CAMKMR010000331.1 GCA_946413945.1 uncultured Lachnospiraceae bacterium
GGAAGCGAGCTCGGCGGGGGCTTCCTTTGACTGCTCGGCGGAGGGAGAGTAGAGCCTGAAAGTTGGATTTTGGCCACCCAATAGGCCAAATCCTTGAGGGGCGTTCTGGAAAAAGTTGTCTGCTATCAACGAGTCCCGAAAATTTTTAAACTTTTTCGGGACTTTTTTCTTGACTTTTTATTAGTAGCTAAGTATATTAATTTCATTAATTTAGCCACTAACTTAAATCAAACCCGGAGAGGCAAGATGGGCAGAGCACCCTCAGGCAAAATTCTCAAGTACACGTATCAGAAGCTGCAGAAAAACGGCGACACGTACGTTTACGAGCGCGAGACCAGGTACGACCCCAAGAAGAAGTACAACGTGGTCCTCAGCGAGCGCCTGCTCTACAAGATCCGCAAGGGTGAAACGGAGCCTGAGCCTACGCGTCCGAGAAAGACGCCGGCGGCAAGGCGCCTGGACGCCGCCGGAGAGGCCGGCGCGCCCTGTCCGGCGCTGCCTGACCTCGACGCGGTGTCGGCTTCCTGCAGGCGCACTGGCGCTCTTTCCATCCTTGACATAGCCGGCGCCGAGTCGGGAACGGACAGGGCTGTGAAGCTTGCCCTTGACGATGGAGATGCGCAGAAGTGCATATCCCTGGCCCGCTACCTGGTTGCCACTGGCGGCCAGTCACTTCCGGCAATAGTTGAATGGCAGATGCGCCATGAACTTCCATATAAATCTGGAATAACTGAAGACATATATCATGATCTTTTCACGTCTTTAGGCGACAACGAGACTGCGCATCAGAAGCTTTTTATTGCTCTCAATGACTCAAATGAGAAGCATGACGGCGTGTTTTACGATTCAACAACAATATCAACATATTCTGAAAAAAATGATGATATCCGATATGGGCATTCGAAAGAAAACGACGGTCTTCCAATATATAAAATTCTTACACTTTATTCACTGAAAAGCAATCGTCCTATAGCATTCTATCTTCAGCTTGGAAACATTCCTGACAATATATGTGTATCAAATGCTTTAACAAAAATAGATGTTATTCGTCTTAAAAAATATATGCTGGTGACAGACGCTGGCTTTATAACTCAAGAAAATTTAAGCATATATGTGAGAAACAATATTGATTATTTGGCAAGAATATCGAATCGCATATCATGGATTAGTGCTATTATTGATGATGTTATATCTGATTTATATGATATAAACACCATAATTAAGACAAACTATGATTGTCTTGATATTCATGGCGTGACTAAAACCATATGGCATGAATTTCAATGGACAAGAAAATATAATAGAGGGGAAAAGCACAAAGGTGATATCGAAACAATGAAGCGCCGTGTATATGTTCATGTATTTTTATCGGAGATACGGCACAATAATGAATCAACAAAATTTAAAAATAATATTTTTTCATTAAAAGATTGTATAGAACATAATGTAGACTTAACAACTTCTCAAGAAGAATTTTGTGATAAATATTTTGAAATCAAAAATACAAGAAACAGGATCATCGCTACAATCAACAACAATGAATATAATAAAACAAAAGAAAGAAAAGGTGTGTTTGTGATTATATCTAATCACATAAAGGATACAAAAGAAGCATTAGAACATTATAGAAGACGCGAAAAAATAGAAGACTCATATAAGATAGAAAAAGACAAGACTGATGGCAATAAGCCAAGAGTATGGACTATGGAAACATACAAAGGCCGTGCATATGTTCAGTTTATATCTATATGCTATTATTCTTGGCTGTATAAAAAGTTAAGGCATATGAAAGATACGCTTGGAAAAGAAAATGGAGATCCTAAGCATGATTTAAAATCAAATCTTGCTAAAGAAAAAGCATTGCTCAAATGGATAAATGAAACATCTTTACATCGCATATTGCTTCATTTCGATTCTTATCAGACTGTACAGGTAAGACAAGGCGGGAAGCTGAAGTCGTGGACGGGAGAAATGACGGCTCTTGACAGACTGTTCATCGAAAAGCTTAGAGAGAAGACCGGGGAGGAGGTCAAGACTGGGGAGAAGGCTTAGTGCCTAAAATCCAACTTTCAGGCAAGATCGGCGGCGGCTCCATGTTCAACGCCGTCTGCCAGAGCATCGACGCCTTCATCATGCGCCACAGAAGGCATGCGGAGACCGAGTCCATAGACACGGGCCTCCACTTCCTCAACCGCATGGACAAGCGCGACGACCTGCTCCTGCGCATGGGCCGCTGCGAGAGCCTCGAGGAGCTCTTCGCCCTGGTCTCGGGCACCTTCGACCAGATGCCGGAGACCGTCCTGGTGCGCATCTGGCTTCTGGAGCCCCCGGCCGGCGCCTGCACCAGCTGTCCGCGGAATAACAATTGCCGGGACCGTTCCCAGTGCCTGCACCTTGTCGCATCGGCCGGCCACTCCATCGCCACGAACGAGACCTGGCCCAACACCCAGGGGCGCTTCGAGCGCATTCCCCTCGGCCACCACAAGGTCGGCGCCATCGCGGCCTCGGGCTCTCCCTTCCACGTGCGCGACGTCAAGCCCCGCATGTCCTGGGTCGCGGATCC
>CAMKMR010000332.1 GCA_946413945.1 uncultured Lachnospiraceae bacterium
CGACGCCTGTACCGGTCTTATCCTTACCTCTTGACTGGTCTCCCTTGTAAAATCTAACGAAGACCTTCTTTTGCTCTTCCGCAGTCATACCAATTCCCTGATCCTTAACAGAAACCACAAGCTTGTCATCTTTTTCCTTTAAACTTACATCGATCTGTTTACCAGCTGGTGTAAATTTAAGAGCGTTATCTATAAGATTATAAAAAACCTGCTGTCTTTGTCTTATCCGCTGTAACTATTGTATTTTCAGCATGATTATTGAGATAGATAGGAACATTTTTCTTCTCCGACTTCATCTCAAAGGTATTTAAAGTATTCGTGATAAGGTCCACCATATCAAAATCGCCTAATTTAAGGTAAGGACCATAGTTTTCTAAATTATCCAGTTCCAGAAGGCCCTGGGTAAGTTTTATGAGCCTGTTGGTTTCATTTAAAACTATATCAAAATACTTATCCTGCTTTTCAGGCGGTATTACCCCGTCCTTCATAGCCTGTATATAACCCTTTATCGAAGTGAGAGGGGATCTGAAGTCATGAGAGATATTAGATACAAAGTCTTTTCTATAATCCTCCAGCTTTGAAAGTTCCCCCGCCATATATTCCATGGAATCTGCCAGATGACCGATCTCATCCTTAGTATTTATTCCTGCCTCAACATCAAAATTCCCCTTAGAATACTCCGCTGCGACATCCGAAAGACGTCTTACCGGCCTTATAATCTTATGGGAAATGATACCTAAAAAGATAAAGGCTATGGCTATTATTACAAGACATGGCAGAATACAGACTGAATAAATGTTTCTTAAGATGTTATTTATCTGATAGGTTGATTCATGTATTATTATGGCTCCCGCTCTACGCACATCCTTTTTATTCATAGTATTTAAAAATGTGATCGTCACTGGAACATTTACAGAGATCATATTGTCTGCAAATGTATTATTAAATTTACCTGTTTTTGAAAACATTTTATCGATCTCATAATCCGGGAAAATCTCATAAATACTTCCGGTCACACGTTTTCTTATTACAGCATCCCCTGCAGAATTCACAGCTTTTGAAAGGCTGTCAGAAGTAGCGATTATCTCGCCCTTTTCATCTACATACCATACATCCGCGTTTAATATACCTGCATAATAATCAAAGATATTTTCCATATCCTGCTTCGAGAATTCCCCTGTATTATAAGCCGCAATTGTCTGAGACGCGATAAGATTCGCCTCATTATACAGAGTATTCTTTCTATCAGTCAGCATAAATTGTCTTGTATAGTAAGATACAAAAATAAGAAGTATGCCAAATGATGCTACAAGTATTATAAGAAAAGCTATATATATACGATCTAGAATTGAATGCTGCATTTAATTAACCTCGAATTTATAACCAACACGCCAGACTGTTGCAATAGCCCAATTATATTTTGATCCAAGCTTTTCACGAAGTCTCTTAACATGTACATCTACAGTTCTTGTATCTCCAATGAAATCATAGCCCCAAAGCTGATTAAGAAGCTGCTCTCTTGTAAATACCTGGTTAGGACGACTGGCCATGAAATAAAGAAGTTCAAGCTCCTTAGGAGGCATATCAAGAGTCTTTCCTTCAAAAAGTACAATGTAATTGCTGATATTAACTACAAGCTCGTCATATTCTACATATTCCCCCTGTCTTGCAGGGTCCATCGGTTTCTGGATCTTAGGCTGAGAAACATCTTCTTCAGGCTCTTCACTTCTCTTTGCCCTTCTTAAAATGGTCCTTACCCTCGCCACTAATTCATTTGAATCAAACGGCTTTACCATATAGTCATCTGCCCCGATCTTAAGTCCTAAGACCTTATCGAACACCTCTCCCTTTGCGGAAAGCATGATGACAGGTGTTTCCCCCATCTGTCTTATCTCTTTTAAAACATCATAACCATCCATTCCAGGAAGCATGATATCAAGGATCACAAGATCCGGATCATAATTCTTAAATATCTCTAAAGCAACCTCCCCATCAGATGCTGTCCTTGTATCAAAACACTCTTTTTCGAGATATAAGGAAATAAGATCAGAGATATTTTCATCATCATCTACTATCAGTATTTTCTGTTTTTCCATAACTCCTCCTAACTAAAATGTCACTATAGTAACGCCTGCATCTCCCTCACCAAATTCACCAGCTCTATAGCTCTTTACAAATTTCTGCCTTCTTAAATAATCATGTATTCCCTTTCTAAGGGCGCCTGTTCCCTTACCATGCACAATAGTAACCTGCGCCGCATGGGAAAGCATTGCATCATCGAGGAACTTATCCAGTTCAGATAAAGCCTCATCCACAGTTTTTCCAAGGAGATTTATCTCCGGTTTAAAAGTATAAGCCTTATTTATATTTCCTCCAGACATAGCCTTTACTGTCTTTACACTAGGCTTTTCGTCCGGAAGGATCATAAGATCACTGGCCGGAAATCTCGAATTTAAAATACCCATTTCAACAGTTATCATTCCCTTTGCATCAGCGGTCTTAATAACGTGACCTTCAACATTGAGACTGATCACCATAACTCTGTCTCCAAGCCTGAAATC
>CAMKMR010000333.1 GCA_946413945.1 uncultured Lachnospiraceae bacterium
CTAATCAGGAGACCCAGGAGATGAAAGAAAAAAAGACTCTAAAACAACTTACAATTCCTATTACTCTGGAAACTTTATGCTACATGCTCGCAGGTATGATAGACACCCTTATGCTTTCATCTGTTGGAGACGAAGCGGTAGGCGCTGTCGGAACAGCAAACACCTATATCAGCATGTTTGTTATAATGTTTTCTATCATTAGTAATGGTGCCGTCGCGGTTATGACTCAGTATATAGGCGCAAAAAAGGAAGGCGTTGCATATCAGGCCCGAAACTTAGGACTTATTTTCAATGGTTCTGTAGGCGTTCTCCTCGGCTTTATCCTTTACTACTTTGCCGGAAACATACTTAATTCAGTAGGTATCGCCCCAAACCTTTCAAAGTATGCAGTCACTTATATGAAGATTGTTGGTGGAAGCTGCATTCTTAATGCCCTGATACCAATTTTTGCCAGTTATTTAAGAGCCTTTGGCCACACAAAAGGCCCCCTTTTCGCAACTATTATCGGAAATGTTGTTAATCTCATTTTTAATTCCATTTCCCTTTATATTTTAAAATGGGGAGTTTCCGGTGTTGCCTTAGCAACTGTTCTTTCCCGTGTTGTAAACCTTGCTATTGTTATAATCCTCTCCAAAATGATAATACACGCAAAAGAGGATCCTAACCGCGAAAAGAATCGTCACATTTTTAAAATGATACTAAAAGTAGGTCTTCCATCTGCTTTAGAGACAATGTCTTATAATATTGCTATGACATTCGTCATCAGCTTCCTCAATAAAATGGACAGCAGCGGTTTTTATGTAACTTCCAGATCATATGCAACTCAGATAGCTAATTTTTCATTCTGTTTTGGAGCTGCTTTAGCTCAGGCAAATGCAATCCAGACCGGATGGCGACTGGGTGCCAGAGAATATGACAAATGTGATAAAGGAACAAAGAAAGCGGCTCTCATAGGAGCTATATGTGCTTCAATATTTGATGCTCTCATTGCTCTTGCCGCTCCACTTTATATGCCACTTTTTACCGACAATCCCAGAATGGCCTTAATAGTCCAGCAGATACTTTTTGTAGATATAATCTTGGAATTTGGCCGTGTATCAAATCTTGTCTATGGACAGGCTCTTAAAACCAGCGGTGACGGTTTCTTTACTCTGATCATTGCCATTATCTTTATGTATCTTTGTGCAGTAGGCGGAACTTACCTTCTCGGCATCAGATTGGGTCTCTTCGTTGTCGGGGCACATATAGCCGCCGCAAGTGATGAGATCATCCGTGCCATCTGCATGGGACTAAGATGGAGACAAGGAAAGTGGAAGAAGAAGGCATTGATCAAGTAGACGAACGAACGCCAAAATATATTAGACCCTCAAGCGGTATCCGACTAAAAAACTATATCTCCTACTATCTTAAATATGATATAATGTGGCATATAAAAAATACCTATTATTGAGAACGAGGGGAGATTTTATGTCTAAGAAAAAGGATAATAAAATATGGAAAGATAGAAAGAGAAACTGGTGTGGTCTTCCTTGGACATTCACAATTTACAGTTTCGATGAAGAAAGAGTATATGTAGAACAGGGCGTTCTTAATAAAAGGCTTGATGAATGCCGTATGTACCGCATTCTTGACCTTTCTGTAACAAGATCTTTTGGCCAGAGAATCTTTGGCATGGGAACAATACATGTTCATTCATCTGATAGAACCTTAAAAGATTTTGAATTTAAAAACATCAAACATGTAATGGAAGTAAAGGAACAGCTTTCTGAATTAGTAGAACAGATGCGTGATAAGAAACGTGTTACAAGCCGTGAATTTATCCACGATTCAGATCATGACTTTGATGATCACAATGGCTACGATGACGATGACGACTATGACGATCAGCACTAATATATCAACACAACAGTTGATATAATAAATTAACATTCGCTATCATAAAATGCCAGTTGATATAACATATCAACATTTTCTATCACAACTTGCCAGTTGATATAACATATCAACATTTTCTATCACAAATAATAAAATCCCCGATCTAACTAAGTTCCATATATTATCATAGTTAGATTGGGGTTTTTATAGTTATCAGCAAGCAAATCGGCCAGTTAATTCGTTTATCTTTATGCCAGCCTTTTTACTTTTAATTCATTTACCCTCTCAAAGATTTAGGTGACGTTCCGTAATACTTTTTAAAGCAGTTTGAGAAATAGCTTACATCTGTGTAACCAACACTTTCAGCCACCTCAACCAGCTTATTATTTGTTTCTATTATAAGCTTATGGGCCCTTTCCATTCTTAGATGAGTAAGATATTCATTTAAAGTCATACCTGTAGCTTCTTTAAACATCTTTCTAAGATAGGTCTGATTGATAGGCACAAGACTTAACATATCTGAAATCTGCATATCTGGATCAGAGAAATTATCCTCCATATACTTTTTCACAGTCTGGATCGGATCATCTGAATCCGTAGAATTTTTGTCTTTCTCATACCAGATTCTCTTTATGCAGAGACTCTTTATCAGCTCTTTTCTCTTCTCTGAATTATCAACTGAA
>CAMKMR010000334.1 GCA_946413945.1 uncultured Lachnospiraceae bacterium
GGTATAGCATTTACGTGTCAGGTAATCGCACAAAGAAAAGTTAATCCTTCATCTGCAAGTCTTGTTATGTGTCTTGAAAGTGTATTTGGAGCCCTTTCGGGCTGCCTTCTCTTAGGAGATAGATTATCGGGAAGAGAAATATGTGGATGTGTGCTGATGTTTTCAGCAATTCTTGTATCGGAACTAAAATTACCACAAATTAAAATGCAGCTGCTTAGAAGGTTAAGCTAATTTACAACTTAAAAGAACAATGAGAAAGCCTGTGATAATTCCTATTATGGATATTTTTGCAGGCTTTGTTTTTATTACATGAGGGATAAGTTCCAAAAAAATGATATAGATTATCATTCCGCTGGCCATAGCCACAAGGCAGCTGATAACATTTTCAGTCAGGTGCTTTGAAATTAGTTTCATAAGTATTCCGCCGATAAGGGTTGAAACAGTAACGGATGCAAAAACAGCAAATTTCTTAGACTTCTTTGAATCTGCCAAAGTTGAATAAATAAGCATGCCCATAGGAATATTATGAAGAGAGATACCTAAGGCAAATATAGCTCCCTTTTCAAATGAAGAAAGGGAAAGACTATATACTGTCATTCCTTCAACAATATTATGAAGGATCACAGCAAGGGCGGAAATGAGACCGATATGGGCAGCATTTTCTGTATCATGATTTTCATCTGTATCTTCATGATCTGGAACAAAGAGATCTAAAAGCTTTAATAAAACAAAACCAATAGCTGTAAAAACTATAGGGATCAAAAGCCCCATCTCATGAGACGATTCAAGGATCTCAGGTACAAGATCGAAAGCCATAAGAGAAAATAATGAACCAAGTGCAAGAGCGATAGAAAGATGCTCGATAGTCTCCGGGTTCTTAAATAATTTAATTATAACTGCGCCGGCGAGTATTGATATTCCGGCGATAAATGTAATAAGTAATGCCATTTTTATAAGTATCCTCACATAATATAATATTTTTAGAGATCCTATTTCGTGGGATCATCATGTATATTAAACAATCTGTATTTTTTTTATACCTGCGCATTCGTCGCAGATTCCGTAAAAAACAGTTCTCATAGGATCCAGATGAAATGAATGTTCTCTTAACATATGATCTTTAAATTCATCTACTTCCTTGCAGTGAAGATGAACTAATTTGCCGCATACTTCACATCTTAAATGATAGCAGGTGCCTTTTGGAGCATGTGACTCAGGGTCGAGGTACTGATAATATGCCGCACTGTCCTTATCAATATAGTATTTTGTAAGAATCCCTTCTTCTACCATTCTTTCAAGGTTTCTATAAACAGTAGCGGTGCCTATATTTTTATCCTTACCTGAAAATGCTGCGTCAATCTCTGCAGCAGTATAGTGTTTTGTAGGTTTGCTCTTTATATAATCCAGAATAGTATAGTAATGTTTTGTCTTATATTTTCCTCTTGAACCAGCAGCCATTTTACCCTCCGAAAATGATAATTGATTTCAAATTCAAAAGAAATATAGCAGTCTTTAATCGGACTGTCAATATAAATAAAGCCAGAAAAATAAGAATATATTAATCCAATGAAGAGGCATTCAATATATAGTTGTAAATGAAAGATTACATTTCAAAGAAAGATTCATTTTAAAAATTTAAGGAAAATGTGAATTTAACTTTTTTTTATATTGACATTAAACAATAATAGTTATATATTGAACATATGAACAAATGAACATATGTTAATAAGGAGGTAAAACTTGGGCGATATAAATAATAATGAAAAAGTTGAAAATATAGAAACACCAACAAATATCTGCAATGAAAGATGCATGCCTTGCGACGAATATCTGTATGATCTTTCAGAATTGTTCAGGATATTTGGAGATTCCACCAGAATCAAGATTCTCTATTCATTATTTGAAGGAGAACTTTGTGTAAATGATATGTCGGCTCTTCTTAATCTCAGCCAGTCATCCATAAGTCATCAGTTAAGGATCCTTAAAGATGCAAAGCTGGTTAAATTCAGAAGAGAAGGAAAGAGTATCTATTATTCCCTTGATGATGAACATGTAAAGACAATACTTTGCATGGGCATGGAACATGTGGAAGAGTAAAAATATAACAGACTTTACATAATAATAGGAAAAATATTTAAAAGAAAAACTAAGAAAAGCGAGGATAAATATTATGAAGAAAACATATAAGGTAGAAGTTGATTGTGCAGCATGTGCAGAGGAAATGCAGGAAGCTATTAAAAATACAGCAGGAGTAAAAGACTGTGCACTTTCATTTATGACTCTTAAGTGTAAGGTTGAATTTGAAGAGGGAGTAGATCCTGATGAAGTAATGAAGCAGGCAAGAGCCAATGTTAAAAAGATAGAAGACGATATGGAGATTTATTTATAGAAATGAACGCTAAACAAAAGAAAAATCTATGGAGGATAATAATAAGCCTTGTACTTGTAACAGGGCTTATCATCCTTACCAGGCTGTTTAAAATCAATAAATGGATAGAGCTGCCACTGTTTCTTATCCCATATTTTATTGTGGGTTATGATGTTTTAAAGGCTGC
>CAMKMR010000335.1 GCA_946413945.1 uncultured Lachnospiraceae bacterium
TTCAACTTCCACTTTAGCTGAATAGAATCCCTCACGGTAGGACTCACCGCTCTTACAACTGCCACTTTAATGGTCAAGCCATACAGTAGGCCTCACTGCTATTACAACCGCCACTTCGATGGTTTACCATCCAGCAGGCCTCTCTGCACGATTATTGTACTGGTTTAGCTTATAAATGTCAATTTTCCTTTTTATCCATCAATTCCCAGCATGATAACTGTGGCAAAGCATCCCTCATAGCCCATTTTGAGATAAACCGGGCAATTTCTCTTGGATCATCTTTTCTGAGGTTTTCATACTCCTTATATGAATCAGGATCGGTTTCTTTCATCTTTGTAAGGATTTCTTCACCCGATCTAGCATTTGGTACGCCTTTAAGCTGCTCTTTGGTCAAAGGAGTGCGCTGCAGCTTTACAATCGCACCTTCAGGCATCTGTCCGTTATGTTCCGACATCTCAAGGCCTACCCCGGAAATATCGACTTTAACTGCTGGGCCATCTCCCAAAGCACCGGAAAACATACTGCTATGTTCGTCCTTTGAGCTGATCACATCCTTGAATCTGGCCTGTAAATTGTTCTGATATTCAACTGTTTTGTCCGTATTTACCGGATTAATATTCATAGGTTTTGTCCTCCATGACTACCTAAACAGGATCATTTCAGTTCATCTATTACGGAACCCTTAATCTCCTCTTCGATAAGCCCCAGCTTATTAAGCATATTTTTGACCTGATCCTGAGCTTCTGTCACGGTCATGCCGGATATTTTCTCGGATGTAGTAGACTCCAGGATCTCCTCGGTAAGTTCCTCGCGTTCTTCCTTCTTCTCCTTGGCCTTCTCGATCCTTTCTTCGAGTTCTTCCTTCTCCTCTTTGAGTTTTTCCGCCTGTTCCTGCTTTTCTTCCAGATCTTCCTGAATATGATCCATGGCATCAGAGGTCATCTCTCCGAGAGCAGCATCTACAGCCGCATCCATAATCTTATCAGCCTGGTCGAAAGCATCACCGACCGGATCCGTCTTCAAACGCTCAATCTTTGAACTTCTTAAGGATTGGTCTATGGCATGCATTTCAGCCTTAGCGGCATCGGCCTGCTTCTGGTACTCCTTTATAGACTCATTATATGCATCACGCTCTTCTTGTTTTGCATCTTCCGGAAGAGAGTTTTCTTTCATGCTCTTTATCTGGCTGTTTAGTTCACTGACCTCATCGGAAAGCGCTTTGAAACGGTCCCGCTGGTCATCCATCATCTTATCAGCTTCCTTTACGCCGTTAAAAGCATCAGAAACAAGCTTCATTGCTTTCTTGCGAGCTTCCTGTGTCTTCTCTTCAAGAGGACTTAAAGCTGATTTCCCGCCGAATTTGCTTCCGCCAAAACTTATGAAGGCTTTTCGGTTTCCGAATTTGTTTACGTCAGCAATTCCACCTGAAAGTGGACCTATGCTGTTTGTATTAGTCGTATTAACTATCTTCATATGCCGGCACCTCCATGTGCACAAAGATACATTTCAAAGTATATATCGGATAAATCCATCTATTTCTTTACAGATAGCCTCCTATGCCTTTATATCAAGTTTGGCACCAATGCTTTCTGCAGACACTGTACTCGGCGTCACGCTGTCTACCACAACATCAACAGATGCTGAATCCTGCATTTTGCCATCAGGAGATGTGATCTGAACCGCATCGACAGTTTCAATGGCTGTGCCTTCCGCAATCTTCTCGATTCTTTCCTCAGCAGCCTCTTTTGCGGCCTTCTTCTTTTCAGCTGCTTTCTCAGCTTTTTTCTTTTCAGCAGCCTTTTCAGCTCTTTGGACTTCCTGATCCTCCTTAGCCGCTTTTTTCATGTCTTCATTTGCGGAATTCAGAGTATTTATTGCAGTTTCTTCCAGAGCGGATGCTTTTTTCTTTGTTTCCTCAAGTGCTTCCTGTTTTTTCTTTGTATCACCACCACGTGCCCCGTCCAGATTAATTTCCGCATTAAGAACTCCGGCACGACCGTCCATCTGCTTTTTTGCACTCTGCTGAACACGTGCGGTTTGCATAGAACTATTAGCTGATAGCAGCGATTTTGTCATAATGCCTGATAATGACATTTTTGCGCCCTCCTTTAGCCTGGCTGATATGCAACCATCTTATACATCTTCTTTTGATCTGTAATAATCCTCAAAAAGATTATTGGCTGCATTTATGGTATCGCTGCATATGCTTGGAAGTTCCTTTCCCCATGCCTGTGTAGCAAGCTTGAAGCCTTTTTCCATAGCCTTCTGCATTTCTTTCATTTTATCAACATCATCCCCCGCAAGTGCACACGCAAAATCGAACAGTCTCTGTGATGTCTGTTTTACACCCCAGTATCCGTCTTCACCTATATCATTCTGTGCCTGTGCTTTTGTTGCCGCATCAACAGTAAAGTTTCCACCGGCCAAAGTTTTCCATATATCGTCACCGGTAGCTTTACCATATACTCCCGCCTGACCTGAGAGTGTCTTCTGAACAAGACTTATAAGCTGGTTTTCGCGCTGCTGAGCAGCGGATTTGAGCTGACTTACAA
>CAMKMR010000336.1 GCA_946413945.1 uncultured Lachnospiraceae bacterium
TCCTAAATATATAGCTTATGTAACATCAGGAAATGATAGATTTGCTATTGAGGCGCTTATTAGCGCATTGGCAACTGAAAATAAGTCATTAGAGTGAAGGAGGGTATTATGATAACATTTATAATTATATGTAATTATTTTTTCTTTTTTTATCTGATCATATATGCCACGATCCTGCTTATTACAAATATTTATGGTTCTATAACCATGTATAATTATAGACGAAAGGAAATGCTCCATAATCAGTTGGAAGAAGATTTTTATCTTCCTATTTCAATTATTGTTCCTGCATTTAATGAAAATGAGTGTTTGATCCAAACAGTTAAGAATCTTTTAAAACTGGATTACCGTCGTTTTGAGATAGTAGTGGTGGATGATGGATCGACAGATAATACAAAGTCTCTTATGATAGATACATTTAAAATGCAGAGATTCTATGGAATGCCTATAAGATATCAGGTGCCTTGCAAACAGATAAGAGAGTATTATAGTTCAAGGGTTAATGGCATTCAAATAATTATGATAAGTAAGGTTAATGGAGGCTGTAAGGCAGATGCTTCTAATGCAGGTATAAATGTTGCTTCCTATCCTTATTTTGTTGATATGGATGCAGATGAAGTCCTTCAGCGTGATGCTTTAAGATACGTGGCGAGAGCTTTTGCAGAGAATTCAGAGGTTATCGGAGTTGGAGGAAATATAAAGATTTCTAATAATGTTAAATTTAAAGATGCTACTCCGGTGGAAGCTAATCTTTCATCAAATCCTATCGCTAATATGCAGGTTCTTGAATATGGAAGAGCCTTTATAGGAAGCAGGATTTTTTATAACAATACAAATTCAAATATGATAATATCAGGAGGTTTTGGAGCTTTTAAGAAATCTGTAGTTATTAAAGTTGGAGGATATGATGTTTATAACAAGGGTGAAGATATGGAACTTACCATGAAACTTCACAAGTACTATAGAATGAATAAGATACCATATAAAATGGTCTATGTCCCGGATGCAGTATGCTGGACTCAAGCGCCAGATAGTATGAAGGATTTTAAAAAACAGAGACAGAGATGGTATGTAGGACTTATCCAGAATTATTATAAATATCGATCTATGATGTTCAACCCTAAATATGGATATCTTGGTATGGCGACCATGCCTTTTAACTTCTTTTATGAGCTTTTATGTCCTGAGTTTATTATTCTTGGATGGTTCCTTATAGTTGCTTCTTTAATATTAAAGATTATAAACTTAAGGCTTTTTATAATAGCATTATCTTCTTATATCTTGTTTGGTATAATGCTGACACTTACTATGTATATAGATAAATCTTTTATGAAGAATGATTATTATTCTTATCTGGATGTGATAAGAGCCATCTTTATAGCATTTCTAGATGCGGCATTCTTTAGACCACATTTGTTTTTGATGGAATTTGCTGTTTTGTTCAAATATAGTAAAGTTGCTAAAGGCTGGCATTCACCAAAAAGAATTCAGATAAGGACAGACTGATATATTTTCGCAGGGATAGAGCTGCCAGATAAGATGGAATGAGTAAGCTGTATGTCCCATTGTTATTTTAGTTCAAACGTTATATACTCATCATAGATGGCAGTGTTTACAGTATGTATAGAACTGTCATTTAAGGAGGACGACGTATGTTGAAGCATAAAAAACTTTCAATCAAAAACATTTTGCAGATTGCGTTAGGAACAATGATATATGCAGTCGGAATAGGTATTTTCCTTGATCCTAATAAATTAGCTCCTGGTGGAGTTATGGGTATCGGTGTTATATTAAGCCATACCATAGGACTTGGGGCAGGTAGCTGGTACTTTATCTTAAATGTTCCTATTCTTATATTAGGATGGTACAATTTTGGCGGACGTATGATAATAGCTACGGTATATGCAGTTATATGTAATTCTTTATTTACCAACTTTTTTTCAAGAATACATACGCAGCCGGTGGATCTTTTTCCGGCAACAATGGCAGGCAGCGTACTAGCCGGTGTTGGACTTGGACTTGTTCTTAAAGCCGGAGCTACAACTGGCGGAATGGATATTGTTGTAAAGATTTTAAGAAGAAAATATAAATATATTAAAACTGGAACTTTATTCCTTATACTTGACCTTGCAGTTGTAGTTGCTTCAGGATTTGTATTTAAGAATATAAACAATGTGATGTATGCATTTCTTGCAGTTATCGTAACAGGAAAAGTACTTGATTATGTCTTATATGGTGCTGATGAAGCAAGGATGATACTTATTGTATCTGATCGTTCTGATGAACTGGTTAAGAGGATACTTGAAGAATTGGATGTAGGAGCGACTCTCCTTAAGGGAAGCGGTGCTTATACAAAGCAGAATAAGGAGATGATTCTCTGTGTTGTTAAGAAGAGACAGGCTCCTGACTTAGAAGAACTTGTTAAAGAAGAAGATCCTCACGCATTTATGATCCTTACAAATGCAGATGAAATTTACGGTGAAGGTTATAAAAACCTCATGGAAGAAAAATTGTAAATCAAATAACAGTTAATTTGCAATTGTTACAA
>CAMKMR010000337.1 GCA_946413945.1 uncultured Lachnospiraceae bacterium
AGAAGGAAGCAAACTAAAAAGATCCATGATTTATCAACTATAAATTTTGGTATCTTCTTAAATTCTGGAAGAAGTGCCTTGTGACTTGTTCTTTCTATAGCTCTATCAAATATAAGGATAAGTGAAGGAAGAACTGTTACACAGGCTATAACACCGATAATAACGCCCTTTGCCATAACAACGCCAAGGTCAAGTCCAAGTGTAAAACTCATAAACATAAGAGCTACGAAACCTGCTACTGTTGTTATAGAACTACCAACTACTGAAGAAAGCGTATTGTTGATAGCATCTGCCATAGCTTTTTCATTGTCATCTCTATACTTTGCTTTTTCTGTACAATAGCTGTGCCAGAGGAAGATTGAATAATCCATTGTAACTGCCAGCTGAAGTACTGCTGCTAAAGCCTTTGTAATATAAGAAATCTCTCCGGCAAATATATTTGTTCCGAGATTATAAACAACTGCCATTCCGATACTCAGAAGGAAGAAAATCGGAATAAGGAAAGAATCCATTGTAAGTGAGAGAACAATAAGTGTGATCAAAACTGCCAGTCCTACATAGATAGGAACTTCCTTGTCACAAAGATTCTTTGTATCAACAACTACAGCTGACATACCACTAAGGAATACATTCTTTCCTGCAGTCTTTCTTATCTCTTCAACTGCATTCATAGTTTCATCTGATGACATTGTTGAATCATAAATTACCATCATCAACTTACAATCGCCATTTTCAATCTTTGTAACAATCTTATCCGGAAGGATCTCTTCAGGAATTGTTATATCTGCCAAGGCTCCGTACCATACCACTTTTTTTACGTGATCGATACTTTCTAAATCCTCCTGCAGCTTTTTAATATCTTTGTCCGGCATGCCTTCTACAACTACTACTGAAAATGCTCCTGTCCCAAAATCTTTAGCCAGGATATCCTGTCCTTTCATTGTCTCAATCTCCTTAGGAAGATAAGTAAGGACATCATAATTGGTTCTTGTTTTGAGATAGCCTATCGCACATGGTATCAAAAGCAAAATGCCAACAATTAAAATTAGTATTCTAAAACGTACGACTGTTTTCCCAAAATTCTTCATGCTATTACCTCCATTCGCCTTTTTTCTTTAGGTATAATAAATCTTTATTTCAGCTTTGTAATTAGACAAAGGAGTCTAAATGTAAAGAAAAGGAACAGCAGCTTTTTTTTGTACCCCAAAAAAATAAGGTTGATGTCTTAAATAACATCAACCTTAAGATTTTTTTAATAAGAAACATATCCAAGCGGATCAACCGGATCTTCATTTACCCAGACTTCAAAGTGAAGATGTGCGCCATAACAATTACCTGAATCACCAATATACCCTATAACCTGTCCTGCAGCCACATTATCACCTTCACTGACAGCAACTCCTGACAAATGCTGATAAAGAGTACAGATTCCATCACCATGGCTTATCACTATAAAAAGTCCTCTATAATAACTAGAATCTATTCTTGCAACATATCCATCCCCAGATGCAAAAACATTTGTTCCATAATAAGCAGCAATATCTATTCCCTTATGATCGGTTGAGGCACCCGGAATGCCGGTATTTCTTGATCCATAATAGGATGATATTTCGGTATCTACTGATGGCCATACACCTATAATTCCATTACCACTTATGATCGGTGTATAACTTGAACCGCTATCTGAACTTTCCTGACTTGATCTTGCTGCTTCTATAGCTTTCTGACGTCTTGCTTCAGCCTCTGCCTCAATGGATGCCATCATGGCTTTACTTTCTTCAATATCTTCTTCATATTCCACTATCTGTCCATTAACGTCTACTATAAGTCCCTCAACTTCAGCCATTTTTTCCTTTTTACCATCCTGAAGTACCTGTAAAGCTGCCTGATTAGCCTCATTTTCAGCCTTAACATCTTTTATACTTTGCATTTTTTCCTGCATTTTTGCTTCGCCATCAGCTATGTCTTTCTTAATAGATACAAGTTTTTTTAACTGCTCCTGATCATAAGAAGAAACCTTATCTACATATTCTGCCTGATTAGTCATAGTAGAAAAATCCTCTATCGCCATAAGAGCTTCAATATAGTTCACATCGCCATTTTCATAAGCATAAGCAATACGCTGTTTCATGGATGCATATTGATTTTTCTCTAAGATATAAGCATTCTGAAGCTTTAGTTCTGTAATACTGATCTGAGTCTTAAGCTGATTCTCTTCATCCTGCAACTCCCTTATAGTACTAGAATATTCTATTATTTCATTATCGAGTTCTTCTATAGCATTCTGGGTATCCTCGGCGCTTTTATTTAACTCAGCAAGCCTCTCTTCGGCCTCCGCTTTCTTTTTTTCCGCTTCTTCCTTAGCTTTCTTTGCATCTTCATAATCGTCTGCATATACTGTCGATAAAGTATTAAAATTACTTTGTCCCAAAGGAAGAATAAGAGCTGCTGCCAAAATTAATGATACTGTCCCTTTAAATAATTTCCTACTAATCATTTTCAACCTCCGTCTTTACCCACATATTTTTC
>CAMKMR010000338.1 GCA_946413945.1 uncultured Lachnospiraceae bacterium
ATGCGACTTCAATGTACCTCTTAAGAATGGTCAGATTACAGACGAGAACCGTCTTGTAGCTGCACTTCCTACAATTAAGAAGCTTATCGCTGATGGCGGTAAGTTAATCCTTTGCTCACACTTAGGAAAGGTAAAGACAGAAGAAGATAAGCTTACAAAAACTCTTGCTCCAGTTGCAGTTAGACTTTCAGAGCTCCTTGGACAGGAAGTTAAGTTCGTAGTTGATCCTGAAGTAGTAGGTGCAAACGTTAAGGCTGCAGTTGCTGAAATGAAGGACGGTGATGTTATCCTTCTTGAGAATACACGTTTCAGAAAAGAAGAGACAAAGAACGAAGATGCATTTTCAGAGGATCTTGCATCAATCGCTGATGTATTCGTAAATGATGCATTTGGTACAGCTCACAGAGCTCACTGCTCAAATGTTGGTGTTACAAAGTATGTTGATACATGCGTAGTTGGTTACCTTATGGAGAAGGAAATTGCATTCCTTGGTAATGCAGTTGAAAATCCTGTTCGTCCATTCGTTGCAATCCTTGGTGGTGCTAAGGTAGCTGATAAGCTTAATGTTATTGATAACCTCCTTGAGAAGTGTGATACACTTATCATCGGTGGTGGTATGGCTTACACATTCCTTAAGGCTAAGGGATATGAAATCGGTAAGTCACTTCTTGACGAGACAAAGATTGATTATTGTAAGGAAATGATGGCTAAGGCTGAAAAGCTTGGTAAGAAGCTTCTTCTTCCAGTTGATGCAGTTCTTATAGACAATTTCCCAGATCCAATTGACGATCCATCAATCTCAACAGAGGTAGTTGATACAGATAAGATCCCTGCTGATAGAGAAGGTGCAGATATCGGACCTAAGACAATCGAGCTTTATTCTGAGGCTGTTAAGACAGCTAAGACAGTTGTTTGGAACGGACCTATGGGTGTATTCGAGAACCCAGTACTTGCTAAGGGTACAAAGTCAGTTGCAGCAGCTCTTGCTGAGACAGATGCTACAACAATCATCGGTGGTGGTGATTCAGCAGCAGCTGTTAACCAGCTTGGTTATGGCGACAAGATGAGCCATATCTCAACAGGTGGTGGAGCTTCACTTGAATTCCTTGAAGGTAAGGAACTTCCAGGTGTTGCAGCAGCAAACGATAAATAAGAATTAAACATTTTATTACATTCGGCAGGGGATAAAACCCCTGCTTAATGTAAGTTAGTAAACTTTTTAAGGAGATAATTAAAATGGCAAGAAGAAAGATTATTGCTGGTAACTGGAAAATGAATATGACTCCATCAGAGGCTCTTAAGCTTGTTGATACACTTAAGGATCTCGTAAACAATGATGAAGTTGATGTTGTATACTGCGTTCCAGCTATCGATATCGTACCAGTTGTAGAAGCTGTTAAGGGATCAAATGTTGCAGTAGGTGCTGAAAACTTCTATATCGAAGATAAGGGTGCTTTCACAGGTGAAATCTCAGCTCCTATGCTTGTAGATGCTGGTGTTAAGTATGTTATCATGGGTCATTCAGAGAGAAGAGATATCTTCGGTGAGAATGATATTCTTATCAATGCTAAGGTTAAGAAGGCATTCGCTGCAGGTCTTACACCTATCCTTTGCTGTGGTGAGTCACTTGCACTTCGTAAGGCTGACACATACAAAGAGTGGATTGAAAGACAGATCACATGGGATCTTAGCGGCGTAACAGCTGATCAGGTTAAGAACCTTGTTATCGCTTATGAGCCAATCTGGGCAATCGGTACAGGTGAAACAGCAACAGCTGACCAGGCTGAAGAAGTTTGTGCTTTCATCCGTTCTCTTATTGCTAAGCTTTATGATGAAGCTACAGCTGAAGCTGTTCGTATCCAGTATGGTGGATCTATGAATGCTTCAAATGCTGCTGAACTTCTCAGCAAGCCAAATATCGATGGTGGACTTATCGGTGGTGCTTCACTTAAGCCTGATTTCGGTAAGATCGTAAATTACAATAAGTAATTTGAGTCGTAAAAAATCCGAATAATAAAGTCGGACTGTAAAGCTAAAAAATATAGTCAGATTTTAAAGTCAAATTATAAGATTGATTTTTAGAACCTATATTGGTTCTGAAGTGTTAATGGACAGGGGATTGGTTTTATGAAGAAATTTTTAAAGGAATTTAAGGAATTTGCGCTTCAGGGTAATGTTATCAGCATGGCTGTCGGTGTTATCATTGGTGCTGCATTTAAGGATCTTGTAACTGCTTTTACAGATTGTTTTATTACACCATTACTTAACCTTATTGGCGGAACTGAATTTGGCGGCAAGATTGTTCTTAGAAAAGCTGCTGAAGGAAGCGAAGAAATTGCCTTATATTGGGGACAGTTTATCTCAGCTGTAATTAATTTCCTTATTATGGCTCTTATTCTTTTCTGTATCATTAAGGCTGCAAATAAGCTTATGTCTCTTGGTAAGAAGAAGGAAGAAGCTGCTCCTACAACAAAGAAGTGCCCATTCTGTCAGTCAGAAATTGATATCAAT
>CAMKMR010000339.1 GCA_946413945.1 uncultured Lachnospiraceae bacterium
TGAAGTCAGATATGCCAAGTACGGATATATATTTAGTCTTCCCTTTGTTATTGCCTATCTTATTTTCCAGTTATATCCTATATGCTATACAATCTTTATAGGATTTACGGATCTTCAGGGCGCAGCACCAAAGCCGATACATATTCTGTCTAATCCATTTCAGAATTTCCAGCAGGTGCTTTCGGCTCCAACATTCCAGGGTGCATTAAAGAATACAGTTTTTATCTGGTTGGTTAACTTTTTCCCACAGATACTTCTTGCACTTCTTCTTACAGCCTGGTTTACAGACAGAAGATGGAAGATAAAGGGACAGGGATTATATAAGGTACTTCTGTACATGCCTAACATTATTACGGCAGCAACTATAGCTATTCTTTTCAATGCTATGTTTGCTTATCCTACAAGTCCGGTTAATGATGTACTTGTTAACCTTGGTATTTTAAGCGAACCTAAGAATTTCCTTATCAGTAAGGGAATCACAAGAGGAATAGTTGCATTTATTCAGTTCTGGATGTGGTATGGTTATACAATGCTCATACTTATATCCGGTGTTCTCGGAATCAATCCTGAGATATTTGATGCCGCTGAAGTTGACGGCGCTAATAAGGTTCAGATATTCTTCAAGATAACAATTCCGAATATAAAGACTATACTTCTTTTCACACTTGTTACATCACTTATCGGTGGTCTTAACATGTTCGATATTCCTAAGCTCTTCAACATGGGTGGACCTGATAATGCAACAACTACAACAAGTGTATTCATCTACAATCAGGCATTCAGCGGAAGCTTTATGTATAACAGGGCAGCAGCTGCAAGTATGATCATGTTCATAATCATCATGATCTGTTCAGCTATTCTTTTCTATCTCCTGAGAGAAAAAGAAGGGGACGGTTACGGAAAAGCTGAAGTTAAAGAGCTTAAAAAGGCTAAGAAAGGGGGTATCAGGTAATGGCAGAATTAGAAACAATGTCTTATGACAGCGAGACTATGGCCCCCAAGGCACATCATGGAATGAAGGTAGTTATTCATGTAGTATGTATAATTCTTTCAGCCCTTAGTATATTGCCATTCTGGATTATGATCGTTAACTCAACAAGATCAACAACACAGATCCAGCAGCATGCCTTATCACTTGTACCATCAAATCATATAGTTCAGAACTTCCAGATTCTGACAGGTAAGTCATTCAATCCTATGGTGGGACTTATGAACTCTCTCATTATTTCAGTGGGTTCAACCCTCCTTACAGTTTACTTCTCATCACTTACTGCATACGCACTTGTAGCATATGAGTGGAAGCTTAGAAATGCATTCTTCAGCTTCGTAGTTGGAGTTATGATGATTCCTGCACAGGTTACAATGATCGGATTCTACAAATTCGTTTATAAGATCGGCATGACAAATCATCTTTCAATGCTTATACTTCCTGCAATAGCAGCACCTGCAACAGTATTCTTCATGAGACAGTATCTGTATCCGACACTGTCGATGGAAATAGTTCAGGCAGCCCGTATAGATGGTGCGGGAGAGTTCAGGATATTCAACGGAATAGTTCTTCCTATTATGAAACCGGCTATAGCAACACAGGCTATCTTCTGTTTCGTAAGCAGCTGGAACAACCTGTTCACACCTCTTGTACTTCTTACAAACAAGGACAAGTATACAATGCCTATCATGGTATCTCTTCTTAGAGGTGATATCTACAAGACAGAGTATGGTTCAGTATATATGGGACTTACACTTACAGTACTTCCACTGATCATAATGTACCTGATACTTTCAAAGTACATTATCGCCGGTGTAGCACTTGGTGGTGTAAAGAGTTAATGATATAACATCATATAGAAATAAAAAGATGACAGTTTTTCACCTGATGAAAAACTGTCATCTTTTTTAGGTCTCCTACTCGATTAAACCAAATGATTTATTTTGATGCTTCGGCACTTTCCATTTTCTCGTAGAATTTAACAAGAAACATGGAACATGCATATGCCAGTACTGCGTATAAGATCATTGCCCACAGGAACCAGCTGTAGAAGAATAGATTAGGCTTGACTGAGTAAAGTGCGATAGGAAACATCCATATAAAGAATATTCTGAACCATACTCCGAGATTAGTAAGTGCAAGTATCAGGGAGTTGAGAATGGTTCTTGATGTGGTGTTATCATATCTTGCCAGCAGTGGAAACTGAAGTGGCATGGCAAATGCCATTACAATGAATTCAAAGCCCATGAAGATGAATAAGACCTTGGAGAACATTGTCTCGGTATTACTCAGATATAATACATACTGGCCTGCGACAAAGGCTATACAAAGCAGATCGAAGATCCAGATGGCTGTTGCCTGTTTGAAGTTTTCTTTGAAGGCTTTCATATAAGTGTTTTTTATGGGGCCTTCTTCGTTTTTTATCATTTTATTTGTAACAGTATATAATGCGGTAAGGGATGCTCCCAGGGTTATGACCGGTATACTTGTTACAAAGAAGAATACATTTAAGAAGAAC